>JANPIQ010000229.1:0-15143 GCA_031425075.1 Sphingomonadales bacterium | reverse complement strand
GAGCCGGTGAAGGTCTGATGCATCGCCTTCCTCGAAGCGAAGATTGGCAAGCCCTGCCGCCGCCGCGCGCGCATTGCCCGCCGCGACCAGATTGGCGGCGATATCCACGCCCGTCACCTGAGCGCCGCGCTCAGCGGCCGGGATCGCGGTAGTGCCATCGCCGCAGCCGAGATCGAGGATATCAAGACCCGGCGTGACCCCGAGACTTTCCACCAGCGCCTCGCCAGACTCGCGCATCGTTGCGGCGATGCGGGTGAAATCGCCCTGCTCCCACAGCGCCTTGTTCGCGTTCATCTCGTCATCCCCCCGGTCTGGCCTCGACGTCTATCACGCCGATTGCACCACGTCTTGCATGAAGGCCTGCGGATTTGCCCAATGGCTAAGAGCCCACCGCGCGCACACGCCCGCTTGCAATTGCCGTGCCCCGCTGCTATTGCGCACCTAAGGGGTCTGCCATGCCGCGTTCGCTGTTCATGTTTTCGATTTTATATGGCGGGATGGTGCCGCTCGGCGGGTTTCTGGGGGCCAAGCAAGCGGCGATCGGGCCGCTGACTGTTGAGGCGGGGATTTTCCCGTTCCTCACGCTGATCGCGGTGTCTAGCGCGATTGCCGAACTCCATGGTCGCGAAACCGCAAACCGGCTGGTCCGCTATGGCTTCATTCCACTGGTGATTGCGATCCTGTTGTCGTTCTTCGTTCTGCAACTGCCGACCGATCCCGAAATGTACGAGCCTGCAAAAGAGGCCTTTCCGATCATTGTCGGGCAAAGCTGGCGGCTGATGGCGGCGGGGATATTGGCCTATGGTGTGTCGGTATCGCTCAATGTCTGGCTGTTTGACCGGATGGGGGCCGGGACCGGGCGATTTGCAGGGCTTCGCGGGTTTGCCGCAGCCGCATTGTCGCAGATCGTCGACACGCTGATCTTCATCTCGGTGTCATTCTACGGGGTGCGCCCGATCATGGATCTGATGATCGGGCAGATGATCGCCAAGATTGTCCTGTCGGCAGTCATGGTCCCGCTGATCATCAAGCTGGTCGTCGCGATAGGTCGAAAGGTTGACCTGAAGGACGCCACGGCATAGCGGCGCGGCCATCATGGCCTCCACCCACAGCATCGACGCGCCGACCCGCGCTGAAGTCCTCACCGAGGCGTTGCCCTATATGCAGCGCTATGCCGGCAAGACGTTCGTGGTCAAATATGGCGGCCATGCGATGGGCGATAGCGACGCCGCACAGGATTTTGCCGAAGACGTCGTGCTGTTGAAAGCGGTCGGCATCAATGTCGTTGTCGTCCATGGCGGCGGGCCGCAGATCGGGCGGATGCTCAAACAACTCGGCATCGAATCGACCTTTGTCGGCGGGCTTCGCGTGACCGATCGCGAAACCGCAAAGATCGCGGAGATGGTACTGTCTGGCGCGATCAACAAGGATATCGTCGGCTGGATTGCGAAGGCGGGCGGGCGGGCGGTCGGTCTGTCGGGCAAGGATGCAGGGTTAGTGATCGCGTCCAAGATCGAGGGGCGCGAAGCCGACCTCAATCGCGGCATCGAACGCAAGGTCGATCTCGGCTTCGTCGGCGAGCCGGTTACGGTCGATCCCGCGATCCTGCGGACGGTATCGGAGAGCGGCGGAATCCCGGTGATCGCGCCAATCGCACCCGATGCCAATGGCGATACGCTCAACATAAACGCCGATACGATGGCTGGCGCAATCGCGGCCGAGTTGAAGGCCGAGCGACTGTTCCTGCTGACCGATGTCGCAGGCGTGCTCGACAAGGCGGGCAGCCTCGTCACCGATCTTGACCCGGCGGGTGTCGCCGCGCTTCAGGCCGATGGCACGATTACAGGCGGGATGATCCCCAAGCTCGAAACCTGCGTCAATGCCGTCGAAGGCGGGGTCGAAGCCGCCGTTATCCTCGATGGGCGCGTCCGCCATGCCATGCTGATTGAAATCTTCACAAAGAGCGGTGCCGGCACGTTGGTCCATCGGTGATGCGTCGCTTTGCCAGATCGAAACTCTTTGCTAGTAACGCCACATGGCAACGATGATCGGAACGCTCCAAACCGCGCGGACATTCGAAGTGGCTGGCTTGGCCAAGCCGCAGCCAGGGTCACTCGCATCGGCAATTGCAGAAGCAGCGCTCGTTTCCCGCGAGGATTTGGCAACCAAGGATTTTGTCCGAATAGCGATTGCAACAGTCCGGGCGGACCTTGCCAACCTCCGCAACGTTCTGATCCGCTGGCTTATCGGCTCACAAGTCGCGCTGGTCGTTGTTCGTGTCACCTTGTCGAATTTCACCCGGGCTTTCACTTAGCCTCGCCATCACCCGAACGTCCGGAGTCGCATCCCCATGAACATGCTGGTCGGCATCATCGGCTATCTGCTTTACCTGTTGAGCATCGTCATCATCGTGCAATTCGTGATGTCGATCCTGATCAGTTTCAATGTCATCAACACATTCAATCCGTTTGTCAGCGGATTGTGGACCGCGCTCGAAAAGATGACTGAGCCGATCTACCGGCCTATCCGCCGCATCCTTCCCGATCTGGGCCCGATCGACTTTTCGCCGATGGTGGTGCTGATCCTGATCAACATCCTGACGGGATATGTCCTGCCCGAGCTGATGACCCCCAATTTCTGATGCCGGCGAGGATCATCGACGGGAAGGCATTTGCAGCAGGCCTGCGCGGACGGATTGCCGATGATGTCGCGATCTTCGTTGCCGAAAAGGGTCGCAAGCCGGGTCTTGCCGTCGTGCTTGTCGGAGACGATCCGGCAAGCCGCGTCTATGTCGCCAACAAGGCCAAGGCGACGGTCGAAGTCGGCATGGCGAGTGTCGAGCATCGGCTGGCTGCCGATACGCCGCAAGCCAATCTGATCGCACTGGTGCAAACGCTCAATGCCGATGAGGCAGTCGATGGCATTCTGGTGCAGCTACCGCTCCCCAAACATCTCGACGATCTGGCGATTATCAGCGCGATCGATCCTGACAAGGACGTCGATGGCCTCCACGTCGTCAGCGCAGGACGGCTGGCAAGCGGGCTGCCCGGCCTTGTCAGTTGCACGCCGCTGGGGTGCATGATGCTCATCCGCGATGTGCTCGGCGACGATCTGTCGGGGAAGAGCGCCGTCGTGATTGGGCGATCGATCCTTGTGGGCAAGCCTGTCGCGCAATTGCTGCTTGCCGCCAATTGCACCGTCACCATTGCGCACAGCCGGACGGCTGACCTGCCCGCAGTCGTGCGGCAGGCCGATATTGTGGTTGCTGCAGTCGGAAGACCCGAAATGGTCAAGGCAGACTGGATCAAGCCCGGCGCGTGCGTGATCGATGTCGGCATTAATCGCGTGGCTATTAGGGAAGACGGCAAGACAAGGCTTGTCGGCGATGTTGATTATACCGAAGTCGCAGAAGTGGCAGGCAGCCTCACTCCTGTTCCCGGCGGCGTCGGCCCAATGACAATTGCGTGTTTGCTCCACAACACAGTGCAAGCGGCGCGGATGCGGCGGGGCAGCCGATAACGTTTTGTAACCGATACGCCTGACACGCCGAACATGCTGGCCATGCGCGTTATGCCAGGATCGCTGAAAGTGGTCGTCATCGGGGCCGGGCTTGCCGGTTTGGCGGCGGCACGCACGCTCGCCGACGCCGGGTGCGATGTCACCATTCTCGAGGCGCGCGACCGTATTGGCGGGCGAATCTGGACCGACCGGTCGTTGGGTGCCCCTGTGAACATGGGGGCCAACTGGATTCATGGCACCGTTGGCAATCCGTTGACCAAACTTGCGCAAGACACGGGATCAGTGCTTGCCGAAACGACTTTCGGCCACACGATCGTTTCCGCCGGTGGTGTGGGATTTGATGATCAGACGCGCGCCAGAGCCGCTGCGACGTTCGAGAAGATCAAGCGCGACGTGCACGCTCGGGCACGACCGGGCGAATCGGTAGCAACAGTGCTCGCGCGCGTCGCACCCGATGCAACGTCCGACCCGCTCTTGCGCCACCATCTGGCGGTCGAGATGGAATGGGATGCAGGTGGCGCGCTTCACACGTTGAGCGCGACCGAGTGGGACAATTGGACCACGCTCCTAGGCCCGCATCCGATGATTGCAAACGGCTATGACAGGTTGCCGCAGCATCTGGCGCAAGGGCTGCGCATCAGCTTCGGGGAATTTGTCTTCAATATCGAAATGAGTGACACAGGGGTTGCCGTCGAACACACAAGCGGAGTCGTCGAGGCCGATGCGTGTATTTGCGCGATTCCCTTGGGCGTGTTGAAAGCCGGTGCAGTGCGGTTCGGTCCGGGTCTACCATCGGCACTCTGCGATGCCATCGCACAACTCGGCTTTGGGCATGTCAATGCATTGGCTATCCGACTCACCGATAGCCTCGATGACCCGCCTGAATTCGTTGGCCATGTCGGCTTGCGTGGTGATCGCTATCCCTATCTCCTGAATCTTGATCACCTGTCGCCGGGGTCGCGCGTCATGGTCACCTACGCAGTTGGAGATTTCGGGCTGGAGATCGAAAGCTGGAGCGACGAAGCAATTGCCGCCGATGTTGGTGCCGCGCTCAGGTCGATCTTCGGTGCTGGCGTCCCCGCTATCGAAGCCATCGGCGTTTCTCGCTGGACCAATGACCCCTTCGCGCGCGGCAGCTACAGCTTCGCCAGCCCTACAGCCGGGAAAACTGCATTTGCGGCATTTGCCCAGTCGGGTCATCGGCGCCTTGCCTTCGCCGGCGAACATACCCACCCCGAGTTTCGTGGCACCGCTCATGGCGCGCTCCTCAGCGGTGAACGGGCAGCGGCAAGGGTGTTTGCGGATTTCGCTTAGGATCTGGACAAGGCTCAGCTTGGCCTCTCAACAGGTTTTCATTTGCGACTGGCATTGTGTTCGGTGGCTGTGCTGTGCAGGGATGTGGGTCACAGGCGTCGAACGGGGATACTCCATGGCCACAACTGCATTCGATGCCCGGGCCGATCTGCTGCGCAACGGGCCAATCCTGTCGACCTTGCTCAAGCTCAGCCTGCCCAATCTTTTCGCTCTGGTTTCGGCGGCGATCGTTTCGATCGGCGAAACAGCATATGTGGGTTTTCTCGGCGTTGCGTCGCTCGGCGGAATCGCACTTGTCTTCCCGATCTTCATGCTGATGCAGATGCTGTCTGCAGGTGCGATGGGCGGGACGGTGTCGGGTGCGGTCAGCCGCGCGCTCGGCGCAGGAGATATGGCGCATGCCGAAGCGTTGACGCTCGCCACGTTCGTCATCGCGCTGGCGCTCGGCGCGCTGTTGGGGGCAGCGGTGCTGCTGCTCGGCCCCGCCATTTACGCGGGCCTTGGCGGATCGGGTGCGGTCTTGGCGCAAGCGATTGCCTATTCCAACGTGGCCGGCTTTGCGATCATCGCGATCTGGGTCAGCAATCTTCTCGCCTCGATCGCGCGCGCGTCTGGGGATATGGCGATGCCTTCGCTGATCCAGCTTGCCGCAGGCGTCGTTCAGGTGGTCATCGGCGGCGCGCTCGGGCTGGGGATTGGCCCGATTCCGCAACTCGGCATGGAAGGCGTGGCGTTCGGACAGGTGGCGGCGTTTGCGGCATCGGCACTGATCCTCTTTGTCTATCTCAGGTCGCCGCGCCGCCGGGTGCGTTTGCGGCTTGAGCCGGGATTGTTGCGACCCGAACTCTTCAGGCAAATCTTCCGCGTCGGTGCCGTGGCGATGCTCTCGCCGCTGTTTTCGGTTTCGACCATTCTCATCCTGACGGCGCTTGTCGCGCGCTATGGCGCTGATGCGTTGGCCGGATTCGGGATCGGCACGCGGCTCGAGTTTCTCCTCATCCCGATCGCCTTTTCGGTCGGCGTTGCAAGTGTGCCGCTTGTGGGGACTGCAATCGGGGCGGGCGATGTCGCGCGGGCACGCCGCATCGCGTGGACCGCGGGCGCACTCGCTGCCGCCGGATTGGGCGGGCTCGGGTTGATCGCAGCGGCCGCACCCGGTCTATGGGCGAACCTGTTCACCGACGATCCAGCGGTACGGGAAGCGGCGAGCGCCTATCTCCGGATCGCAGGCTTCGCGTTCGGCTTTTTCGGGCTGGGGCTGTGCCTTTATTTCGCGTCGCAAGGCGCAGGACGCGTCGGCGGGGCGATCGGCGCGCAGGCGATCCGCCTTTTCATCGTCATCGTCGGAGGCTTCGCACTGGTGCAAATGGAGATGCCGTTGTGGAGCGTGTTCCTGCTCTCGGCACTGTCGATGGTGGCGATGGGATCGGCAACCGCATTGTTCGTCAGGCTGGCGCGCTGGTAGCTGGATTCAGCCAGGCTTAGCGCCTAACGGCTTGGGCATGGCCGAATTGTTCATCTCAGCACTCGTAACCTTCTTCGTGGTGATCGACCCACCGGGGTGTGCGCCGATCTTTGCGAGCCTGACATCGACTGCGCCTGCCGCCGCACGGCGCAGCATGGCGATCCGATCGGTGCTGGTCGCTGCAGGCATCTTGCTGTTCTTTGCGGTGTTGGGCGAAGATTTGCTGGGCGCGATGGGGATCAGCCTCGATGCGTTCCGGATCGCAGGCGGGATCATGCTGTTCCTGATCGCGCTCGACATGGTGTTCGAAAAACGCACCGAACGGCGCGAAAGCCGCGCCGAAGACATCAAGGCGCACGAGGCGCATGACGATGTCTCGATCTTCCCGATGGCGATCCCGATGATTGCCGGGCCGGGCTCGATCGCCTCTGTCATGCTGCTGACGTCGGAAGCAAATGGGATCGAACAAAGCCTGATCGTGCTCGGCGCGCTCGCGACGGTGCTTGCGGGAACGATGCTCGCGCTGCTGCTCGCAGGCCCGCTGATGCGGATGCTGGGTTACAAGATGGAAGCGATGATCACACGGCTGCTCGGCGTGATCCTCGCGGCTTTGGCGGCGCAGTTCGTCGTCGACGGCATCAAGGCGTCGTTCGGGTAAGGTAAGGTGTTCACGCAAAGCCGCAAAGCCGGCGGTGGTATGGCTAGCGCTGCGCGAAGCGCCCTAAATCGAACCAAAGTTAGGAAAGCCTGCGGCGCAGTAAGTGAACGCCATACTGCCTTGGCGGCTTTGCGGCTTTGCGTGAACCCCAGATTTTCTAAAGCCACTCCGGAATAGGCTCGGCGGCAATCAAGGCCTCAGGTGCCACCCGGTTTGCCACGATTGCCCATTTATCGCCATCGACCATGACCTCGGGGACGAGCGCGCGGCTGTTATAGGTGCTCGCCATCGTCGCGCCATAGGCCCCTGCGGTACGGAAAATCGCAAGATCGCTGCTTGCCACCGCATCGATGTCACGTGCCTTGGCGAAAGTATCTCCGCTTTCGCACACCGGCCCTGCGATATTGGCGGTCATACGCGCGCCCGTCGGCCGCACGGCCTCAAAATCGTGCCAGGCGTCGTACATTGCGGGTCGCGCGAGATCGTTCATCGCGGCATCGACGATGACGTAAGGATTGACTACACCCGGCTTGACCCAGATCACCTGCGTCAGGAGCACGCCCGCGTTGCCGACAAGAACGCGGCCCGGCTCGAACATCAAGGTCACGTCCCAGCCCTTAGTCACGCGGGCGACCATTTCGCCATAGTCGGCAGGTGTTGGCGGCGTTTCATGGCGCTGGTAGGGAACGCCGAGGCCGCCGCCCAGATCGACGCGGTCGATCGCATGCCCTGCGCCGCGCAATTCGCCAACGAGCGTGCCGACCTTGCCAAACGCGGTCTCAAGCGGAGACAGATCGAACAGCTGGCTACCGATGTGCAGCGCCACGCCCTGCAGCGATAATCCCGACAATCCTGCCAGCCGCGCAAAGATGCCGCTCGCCTGATCGATCGGGACGCCGAACTTGTTCTCCTTCATGCCGGTTGAAATCTTAGCATGGGTGCCCGCATCGACATCGGGATTGACGCGGAGCACAGCGGTCGCGGTCTTGCCTTTTCCCGCTGCAATTTCGGCAAGCGCCGCGCCTTCTTCCTCAAGCTCGATATTAAACTGGCCGACACCTGCATCGAGTGCGGCGGCCAGCTCGATCCGCGTCTTGCCGACGCCTGAGAATACGATGTCGGCAGGGGCCATTCCGGCGGCAATCGCGCGCTGGACTTCGCCCCAAGACACCACGTCTGCACCATAGCCCATATTCGCCATCACCTTGACCACCGCGAGGTTGGGATTGGCCTTGATCGCGAATGCGAGATGTGAGCGGTCGAGCGAATTTAGCGCACTGCGGAAGACGGTCGCATGGCGCTCGAGCGTTGCGCGCGAATAGACGTAGACCGGCGTGCCGACGGCGGCCGCAATATCGGGGAGTGGGACATCTTCGGCGTGGAGCACGCCGTTGCGGAGATGGAAATGGTCCATGGGGAAGTCCGTAAAGAGAGAGGAAGTGATTGCAACCTTACCCTCCCCATCGACCCTTGCGATGGGGAGGGGAACATTTGACGCGCAGACGTCCAACGGTGGAGGGGATGCTTAGCATCGGTGTTGGCCCCTCCACCAACGCGTATTCGCGCGTCGGTCCCCCTCCCCATTTCAAGAGAAATGGGGAGGATAAAGATCAGGTCGGTGGCAGATCGAACCTGTCTTCGCGACGCTCTTCGGATCGGCGGAGCTGTTCGTCACTGCGTTTGGGTCGCGCCTGGACGTCGGGTTCCATCAATTGTTCAGGCGTCGGCACTGCGGCTGCGGTTTCGGGTTTGACCGGCAACGACTCGCCCGGCTTGGGTGCCAGCGCCACGCGCCCGCCGCACGCCGAAAGGCCAATCGCAATCGCCAAGGCAAGAATGGCACGCATCTTCACGACTCCAGCGCCGCCCGTGCGGCAGCAATGGCTTCACCTACCCGAACCGGAGCGGTTCCGCCAAGGCTTGTCCGGCTCGCGACCGAGGCATCGACCGACAGCACATCGAACACCCGTTGATCGATCCGCGGATCGATCGCCTGCAATGCGTCGAGCGGCATGTTCCACAGCTGGCACCCGCGAGCCTCCGCCGCCTTGACGCATGCACCGGTGATGTGGTGCGCCTCGCGAAAGGGCACGCTGCCCTCGCGCACCAGCCAGTCGGCGAGGTCGGTCGCGGTCGAAAATCCCTGCTCGGCAAGCTCACGCATCCGGTCGGTGCGGAAGGTCAGGCTCTGGGCCATTCCGGTCATCGCCGCGATCGACAGCGCGAGCAGATCATGCGCTTCGAACACCGGGGGCTTGTCGTCCTGCATGTCCTTCGAATAGGCGAGCGGCAGCCCCTTCATCACGATCATCAGCGCGGTGAGGCAGCCGATGATCCGCCCTGAATGCCCGCGCACCAGTTCGGCGGCATCGGGATTGCGCTTTTGCGGCATGATCGAACTGCCGGTCGACCATTGATCGGGCAGGCTGACAAAGCCGAACGGCTGGCTTGCCCAAATGACGATCTCCTCGGCCATCCGCGACAGATGAAGGCTGCACTGGGCCGCCGCCATCAGATAATCGAGCGCAAAATCGCGGTCGGATACGCTGTCGAGGCTATTCGCTGTGGGCCGGTCGAAGCCAAGTGCATTCGAAGTCATCTGCCGGTCGATTGGAAATCCAGTGCCCGCCAACGCTGCTGCCCCCAGCGGACACTGGTTCATTCTGGCCCTGGCATCGGCGAAACGGCTGCGATCGCGAACGATCATTTCAAACCACGCCATCAGATGATGGCCAAGCGTTACCGGTTGCGCGCTTTGCAGATGCGTAAAGCCGGGCATGACGTCGGCGGCATGCTGTTCGGCGCGAGCCAGCAACGCCCGCTGCAACGCCAGCAGCCCCGCATCGACTGCATTCACGGCATCGCGCACCCAGAGCCGGAAATCGGTCGCAACCTGATCGTTACGGCTGCGCGCGGTATGCAACCGACCCGCCACAGCACCGATGCGCGCGGCGAGCCGCGTCTCGGTTGCCATATGAATGTCCTCGAGCGCGGGGTCCCCGGGCAGATCGCCCGCAGCATATTCAGCCCCGATCTCGCGCAGCCCTTGCGCTATCGTCTCGGCATCATCGGCAAGGATGATCCCCTGCGCCCCCAGCATCGTCACATGTGCGATCGATCCGGCAACATCCTGTGCCCAAAGTCGCTTGTCGAATGGCAGGCTGGCGTTTATCTCGCGCATCACAGCGGCGGGGCCCTCGGCAAACCGCCCGCCCCACATCTGGTTCGCCGAAACGGCGTTGGAGTCTGACGTGCGACTGGTAATGGCCCCGATCCTTGCGCTGACACTGATGACTGGCGGCTGCGATACGGACAAGGGGAACGCATCGCAACCCGATGCGAATGCGGCGGCAAAGGCGGCCACTCCCGAAACCAGCGGCACCGTGGTGATGACCGAGCGGGGCAGCGCGATGCCCGACACGGCGTTTCTAGGACCCGATGGCGGCACCGTCCGCCTCGCTGATTTCAAGGGCAAGCCACTGCTGGTCAACCTGTGGGCCACTTGGTGCGGGCCGTGTGTTGCCGAAATGCCGACGCTCGATGCGCTCGCCAAGCGGCAGTCGGCAAAACTCCAGGTGATCGTAGTCAGCCAGGATGACGTGCGTAACAAGCCCAAGATGGCCAAGGTATGGGAAGAACGGAAGCTCAAGAACCTTGCTCCCTATCTCGACAGCAATTCGGATCTCGGCTTTGCGTTCGGAACTGGGATGATCCCGACTACCGTGCTTTACGATGCGCAAGGCAAGGAAGTCTGGCGCGTTGTCGGCGCGATGGACTGGGATGGGCCGCGCGCTAACACATTGCTCTCCGAAACGATTGGATAGCAGATCGCGCGCTTCCCTATCCGCTCACCCCGATCGAATTCGAGGGGCCACATCGAGCTCAGCCGAGATGCTTTGGTCCAACGGAGAAAAAACTTCTCGGCTTCGCTCGAACCTGTCTCTCGACTTCGCTCGAGATGAGCGGGTAGGGACAACGGCAAAGCCAGCAAAACCAAGGAATGACAGATGATCGAAGCCGAATGGTGGGACTATGACGATGCCGACGAACTCGCAGACGCCGTGGCGGGTGATATCGCCTTCATCATCGAAAGTGCCATTGATGCGCGCGGCAACTGCGTGCTGGCACTCGCGGGCGGCAATACGCCGGTGCCAATCCTGAAGAAGCTTGCCGAAGCAAAGCTCGACTGGAAGAAAGTTTTCATCGTGCCTACCGATGAGCGTATCGTGCCTTTGGCCGATCCGCTGTCGAACGCGCGGATGCTGGCGAGCATCTTTCTGCCCAAGGGCGCGAGGGTGATTCCGGTGATCTCGGAAAAGGCCGCCGATTACAAGCTGGCAGGCGGCGCTGCCGCATCGCGCTATGCCGATGTCCACTGGCCGCCCGATCTCGTCTGGCTCGGGCTGGGCGAAGACGGGCATACCGCGTCGATTTTCCCGGGCGCCGACTATGACGATGCACTCAATTCGCCTGCCAAGGCGGTTGGCGTCATGCCCGATCCGCTGCCACCCGAAGCGCCTGTCGCGCGCGTGACGATGACGCGCAGCGCACTGACCTCGGCAAAGGCACTGATCGTGGTGTTCACCGGCGAGGCGAAGCAGAAAGTGCTCGAAGCGGGACTCAAGGATGGCGATTCATCGCCCTACCCGATCGGGCGCGTACTCGCAGGGCTCGAAACGCCGATTGATATTCACTGGAGCAAATAGCATCCGTCATTGCGAACGCAGTGAAGCAATCCAGAATGCCCTAGCTGCGCAATGGATCGCCGCGCGTCGCTCGCATTGATGATGGTTTCGCGGGATTACCCGCCGTTGGCGGCCAGCTCGATCACATCGCGGTCAAGGGTCAAACGCGATCGTGAGACACTCGCCATCTGCAGCGGCGCTTCGAAAGCATCGCTGGCGCTACGCGGATGGATGAAGCCCGACACGGGATAGCTTGTCGTACCGAGATCGCCATTGCTCGCAAACCAGATGCGCACGCGGCTCCAGTCGCCCGCTTCGGAAACGTCGATCGCGCGAACATCCTTATCGACTCGGCCCCGTCCCGACCAATTGGCATGGTTCAACAGAATCTCGCGATCCGAAATCACCCGGCTGACCTTGGCGACATGGCCAAGCCGCATCTTGCCATATCCGGGCATTGCCATAACCGCACCTATAGCAGGCGTGCGGTTGCGTTCGTATTTGCCAGCAGCCTGCCCCCACCATGTTTCGGCATTGCCACGGATCTGCACTTCGGACACCGAACGCGCGTAAGTAACGCATTGCCAGCCTTTGGCTTGTGCAGGTGCCACCGAAACCATTGTGCCGAACACGGCAAGGCCAATCATCATCATCTTGTGCATCGAGTGCGACCCCGGACCCCAGAAGTTATGACACTGGGGTTACTGTGATCTGCCACACAAAAAAGTTCTCATCGGTGAATGGAACCTTGTTTCGGGTGAAGCGTTTTGGCCACTCCGCTGACCGCCGATCATGCTCGCTTCATCTGGCGTTCATGTTGCGATCAGGCTTTTGCCCGCAGGCTATCGGCGACTTTGACGCCTTGTCGCTCGAGCGAATCGATGATTTTCGCCGCCCCTTCAAGATCGCCCCAAACCATCGGCCCGCCGCGATACACCGGCCACCCATAGCCGAATACCCAGACCACATCGATGTCCGACGCGCGCTGCGCCATGCCCTCTTCAAGGATCAGGTGGCCTTCATTGACCGTAGGATAGAGGCACGCTTCGATAATCTCCTGATCGGTCACCTCGCGGCGCGCCATGTTCGATCGGCTGCGAAACTCTTCTATGATGGCGAGCGCTTCGGGGCTGGGTGTGCGGTTGCGCTTTTCATCATAATCGTAAAAGCCCTTGCCGTTCTTCTGCCCCCAGCGCCCGGCTTTGCACAAAGCCTCGCGGATATTGGTCGGGTCACGCTCGGTGTCGCGGTGCCAGCCAATGTCGAGGCCAGCAAGATCGCCCATCTGGAAGGGCCCCATCGGAAAGCCGAAATCGGTAAAGACGCGGTCGATCTGATCGGGGGTCGCGCCGGCCATCAGCAGATCATTGGCGGGTGCTTGCCGTTTCGACAGCATCCGGTTGCCGATAAAGCCGTCGCATACGCCCGAGACGACGGCCACTTTCCCGATCTTCTTCCCAATCGCCATCGCGGTGGCGAGTGCATCGTCGGCGGTCTTTGCCCCACGCACGACTTCGAGCAAGCGCATCACATTGGCGGGCGAGAAGAAGTGCATGCCCAGAACATCCTGCGGGCGGCTGGTTGCCGAGGCGATCTCGTCGACATTGAGGTACGAAGTGTTCGATGCGAGGATCGCGCCCGGCTTGCACACGCGATCGAGCTTGCCGAACACCTCCTTCTTGACGTCCATATTCTCGTAAATCGCCTCGATCACCAGATCGCAATCGGCGAGGTCTTCAAGGCTGAGCGAAGGCGTGAGCAAGCCCATCATCTTTTGAACCTGTTCGGAACTGAAGCGCCCCTTCGCCGCCGATGCCTCGTAATTCTTGCGGATCACGCCCACCCCACGATCGAGCGCCTCCTGCGCGGTCTCGACCATTGTGACGGGAATGCCCTTGGCCAGAAAGTTCATCGTAATCCCGCCGCCCATCGTGCCCGCGCCGATCACGCCGACCGCTTTGACGTCGCGCAGGACGATGTCCTTGGGCAGCCCGTCGATCTTGGCCGCCTGGCGCTCGGCAAAAAACAGATGGCGTTGCGCCGCCGACTGGCTTCCGCTCATCAGCTTCAAAAATTCGGTCCGTTCGAACTTCAGCCCTTCCTCGATATCGGGGTGTTCGGCGGCGGCGGCCACGCAGCGCAAGTTGGCGTAAGGCGCGTCAAAGCCTTTCCACTTGCGCGCATTGTCGGATTCGAGTTTGGCGATCATCGCGGTATCGCCGGTCACGGGCAATTTGCCGACCGGGCGTGGCCCCTTGGCGATGCATTCCTGTGCAAAGGCAACCGCATCGGCGCGCAAACTGTCATCGCTCGCCAGCGCATCGACCAGCCCGAAATCCATCGCGGCGATCGCGCTGATCGGCTCACCCAACGAACACATGATTGCGGCCTGCTCGATCCCGACAAGCCGCGGAAGCCGCTGCGTTCCGCCACCGCCCGGCAGCAGCCCGAGCTTGACCTCGGGCACGCCCAGTTTCGCCGATGGCACCGCGATCCGGTAATGACAGCACATCGCGGTCTCAAGCCCGCCGCCCAGCGCGGTGCCGTGAATCGCGGCGATCACCGGCTTGGTCGATCCTTCCATCTGGCGCAGCACCGCGCCGAATTCGGGGCCCTGCGGGGGCTTCCCAAACTCGCTGATGTCGGCCCCGGCAATGAAGGTCTGGCCCGCGCAGATCAACAGCATTGCCTTGACGCCATCATCGGCCAGCCCTTCAGCGAACCCATCGGCCAGCCCCTGCCGCACATGCCAAGACAGCGCGTTGACCGGCGGATTATCGACGGTGAGGATCAGGATATCGCCTTCGCGGGTGATGGTGACCGATTGCATTTGTATCTCCATGTCAGGCCGCTAGCGCGGCATACATCATCGTGCGGATTTCGCGGCGGATCGTGTAAGTCGATGACGGGCTCAGCTGCGTCATGAACACCATCGTCAGATGTTCGACAGGATCGATCAGAAACGCGGTGGAAAACATCCCTCCCCAGTAGAATTCGCCGACAGAGCCCGGCAGCATCGTTGCCGCCGGATCAATGTTACAAGCAAAGCCAAGCCCGAATGCGATGCCCGCCATCTCGGCTTCGCTGAACAATGACTTCGAATGCACCGTCAGATCGCCGCCACCCGGCAGATGGTTCGCGGTCATCAGCTCGATTGTCTTGGGGCTGAGAATCTGGACGCCATCGAGCGCCCCGCCGTTCAACAGCATCCGGCAGAAGCGGTTATAATCGGCAAGCGTCGAGGCGAGACCGCCGCCGCCCGATTCGAACTTGTGCTTGCCCGCCCAGGCACTGGTTGGCCCGGCAGGGTCTGTGTGGCGCAACTTGCTGACGGGATCGAAGGTGTAGCAATCGGGGATTCGGTGCGCCTTGTCGGCAGGGACGGTGAACGCGGTGTCCTCCATCCCCAGCGGCCCGGTGATGTTCTCGGCAAAATAAGCGCCCAGACCCTGCCCCGACACCCGCGCGACCATCACGCCGACAATGTCGGTCGCGACCGAAT
>JANPIQ010000228.1:0-9270 GCA_031425075.1 Sphingomonadales bacterium | reverse complement strand
CGCCCCGGAACGCCCATTCCTGCACCATGATTGGCACCGGCCTTCGGATCATACCTTCGATTGCATAAAACAGCAGATGTCCGCCATCGAGCATGGGGATTGGCAACAGGTTGATGAATCCCAGATTAATCGAAATCAACGCCACAAAACCTAAGAATGCAGCAAAGCCCATGACGGCAGTCTGGCCCGAAAATTTCGCGATCATGATCGGGCCGCCCATGTCCTTGATCGATCGGGTGCCCATGATCAGTTGACCTAGCCCATCGGCCATCGCACGCGCAGTGACGGCAGTTTGCCGGATCGCAGCACCAGGCAGCTGGTACCAAGGGAGATCGGCGAAAACCGGGGGCGTGCTGGCAAACCCCATCAATCCCCGGCGCCCCGTATTGCCGAACCGATCGACCGTTTCGTCGACCTTCGGCGCGGCGACAATATCGATGTCTCGGCCATTGCGCGCCACATTGAAAGACAGCGCTTCGCCGGGGCGTAACTCGATGTACGATGCCACATCGGAAAACCACGTCATTTCGCGGCCGTTGATCGCGACAATCCGGTCTCCTGCTTGAAATCCGGCCGCTTCGGCTGCCGAACCTGCCTTTACTGCGCCGACCACCGCCGGCGTCTGCGGCACCCCGTACCAGGCAAACAACGCCACAAAAATTCCGATGGCGACGATAAAATTGGCGATCGGCCCTGCCGCAACGATCGTCGCGCGTTGCCATAATGGCTTGGATTGGAACGTGACGCGCTTTTGCGCCTCCGGCAGCTTGATCCAGTCAGGATCGGTCTGACCGGCAGCGCTCATGTCGCCTGCGAAGCGCACATAGCCACCCAAAGGAACCCAACCGATTTTCCAGCGCGTTCCGCGGGCATCTGTCCAGCCAGCGACCTCCTTGCCAAACCCGATTGAAAACGCTTCGGCCTTCACGCCGCACCAACGCCCGGCCCAATAATGGCCCAGCTCATGCAAAAACACGAGCGGCCCGATGGCGAGCAGAAAAAATGTGACGCTCCAGAAAAATCCGGGAGTTTCGATCATTTCGTGACCTTTTCAAGTGCTTCCGACGCTATGGCGCGCGCTTCAAAATCGATTGCAAGAACCCCGCCGATATCGGAAGGTGCCGCTGGCGAATACCGGTTCAAAACGGTTTCGACAATTCGTGCAACATCGCCGAACGCGATGTGCCGGTTAAGGAATGCGGCCACTGCAATCTCGTTGGCCGCGTTGAGTATGGCAGGCGCAGGTGCGCCGGCCTCGAGCGCATCGCGGCAGAGACGGAGCGCAGGAAAGCGCGTCGCATCAGGCGCTTCGAATTCAAGCTTTCCGATTGCGGCCAGATCAAGCCTGGCAACTGGGGTTTCCATCCGTTCGGGCCAAGCGAGACAATGGGCAATCGGAGTCCGCATGTCGGGCGCGCCCATCTGAGCCAGTACAGACCCGTCGAGATATTCGACCATCGAATGGATCACCGATTGCGGATGCACAAGAATGTCGAGCCTTTCCGACGGCATGTCGAACAGATAACTCGCTTCGATCAGCTCGAGACCCTTGTTGAACAGTGTTGCCGAATCAATCGTGATTTTCGCACCCATCGACCAGTTCGGGTGCCTGAGAGCCTGTTCTCGCGTCGCAACGTCGATCTCGTGCGCCGTCGACTTACGAAATGGCCCACCGCTGGCAGTCAGAATGATCCGACGTACCCCTTGCGGCGCAGATTGGTCGAGGCACTGGAAAATGGCATTATGCTCTGAATCTGTCGGCAGGATAATCGCATCATGCTTCCGGGCCGTTGCCAGCATCAGATCTCCTGCTGAAACGAGCGCTTCCTTGTTAGCCAGCGCGACCGTGGCCCCGCCCTCGATCGCCGCAATGGTCGGTGCCAGCCCAGCGCAACCAACGATCGCGGCCATTGTCCAATCGGTTGGTTCGCTCGCTGCGACACAAACTGCATCTGGCCCCGCCGCAGTCCCAATTCCCGATCCGGCAAGTGCGGCCTTAAGTTCCGCGTAAAGATCGGCCCGCCCGATAATGGCATGCCGCGCGCCGGATTCGCGCGCCGCTTTGGCAAGCCCTGCAACGTCGGAATGAGCAGTGAGTGCGATCACCTCGAATTGCTCAGGTGACCGATTGACCAGATCGAGCGTCGACGTGCCAATCGATCCGGTTGCGCCCAGAATCGTGATTCTCTTGGACATCAGGCGAAGCCCGCTATTGCTACAAGTACAGCGGCAACAGGTGCGGCCGTCACAACCCCGTCAAGCCTGTCGAGGACGCCGCCATGGCCGGGCAGCAAAGTGCCGCTGTCTTTCACGCCCGCCCTGCGCTTCAGCCAGCTTTCGAAGAAATCGCCAACTTGCGCAACTACCGCCAGAGCACCGCTTGCCAGCGCCAAGCCAGCTGGCAACCCTGCCCAGCGGTTCATTGCCCAGCCCAGCATCATCGACAACAGCACGCCACCACTCAATCCCGCCCATGTCTTGCTGGGGCTGATCGACGGAGCGATCTTTGGGCCTCCTATCGTGCGACCGGCAAAATAGGCACCGATGTCGGTCGCCCAGACCACGCCAAGCGCCCACAGTGCCAGCATCAATCCATCTGACGGACGGTCACGGAGCCACAGCAAGCTGAACACCGGAACCCCCACATACAAGATGCCCCAAGCAAGCCCAGCACGCCGAGTCGTTACAAAAACCGCGATCGTCATGCCGACCAGCGCCCCCACAGCCATAAAGCCGCTGCCAGCTGCGATCGGCGCGACGACCCCGAGCGGGATGCACAAAGCGTAAAGCGACAGGCGTCGTTCCTTGTCGTTGGCACCAACCAGCGGCGCAAATTCTGACAGCATGAGGAGACCGACACCGGTCGCCAGCATCCAGAACCAGATACCGCCCAGCCAGATATCACCGACGGCAAATGTGATAAGCAGCGCACCAATCACGATGCGCTGAACCAGTTCGGGTTGTCGAAACGCCATTTCAGAGCCCGCCAAACCGTCGCTCCCGTCCGCCGAATTCCTCAACCGCATATGCCAATTCAGCCGCACCGAAATCTGGCCACAACGTATCGACAAAAAGGAGTTCGGAATAAGCAAGTTGCCACAACAGAAAGTTGGACAACCGGTACTCACCCGATGTTCGAATAAAAAGATCCGGCGGGGGCAAGTTCCCTGTATCGAGCAGGGCCTCGACATGCGCAGGCTCGATATCGCTGGGCTGTAAGGATCCGGCCGCAACCTGTGCTGCCAGCGATCGAACAGCGCCGACGATTTCGGCTTGCGCGCCGTAATTGAGGGCGACGACCAGTGTGATCTGCGAGTTGTTAGCGGTCCGCGCGACTGCATCGTCGATCATCGAAACAATATCGGGCGGCAATATGGTGTAATTGCCAATCACGCGTAGTTGCACGCCATTTACCGCTAGCTCATCGAGATCATTGCGGATGAAATGCCGCAACAATCCCATAAGATCGTTGACTTCTTCTTCCGGCCGACGCCAATTCTCGGTAGAAAATGCGTACAGCGTCAACACCTCGATCCCGAGGTTGCCAGCCGCTTCAAGCACGATCCTGGCCGCCTCGATGCCCTTACGGTGCCCTGCAATGCGCGGCAGCAAGCGCTTCTTGGCCCAACGGCCATTGCCGTCCATAATGATGGCAACATGGCGGGGGACGGTCATCGCCCCACCGCCGCTTTTGGCAGGAAGCGCTGCCTTCACTTGCCAAGGATGTCCTTTTCCTTCGCAGCAAGCGCTGCGTCAGTCTCCGCAATCGTCGAATCGGTCAGTTTTTGCACCTCGGCTTCGGCACGCTTGCGATCGTCTTCGCTAATTTCTTTTTTCTTCTCATCGGTTTTAAGTGCGTCGTTTCCATCACGACGCACGTTGCGCACCGCAATTTTTGCCTTTTCGGTATAGCTGTGCGCAAGTTTGACGAGTTCCTTACGGCGCTCCTCTGTCATCTCGGGTATCGGCAAACGAATATTCTGGCCGTCGGTCACAGGATTGATCCCGAGCCCTGCCGCCCGAATGGCTTTTTCGACAGGCGTTACGTTCGATTTGTCCCAAACCTGAACCGACAGCATGCGCGGCTCAGGAGCAGAGACTGTCGCGACCTGGTTTAACGGCATATTGGCACCATAAACGTCGACCGTCACCGGATCGAGCAACGATGTATTCGCGCGACCGGTGCGAAGCCCGCTCAAGTCATGCTTCAGAGAATCCACGGCCCCTTTCATTCGGCGCTCGAGATCATTCTTGTCGAATGCTGGCATATCCTGCTCCTAATGTTTCACAAGTGTCGATATGCCATCGCCAGCCAACACCCGGGCAAGATTTCCTTGCTCCCGGATCGAGAAGACGATGATTGGAATATTATTGTCGCGGCATAGCGCAACCGCGCTTGCATCCATGACCTTAAGATTGTCAGACAAGACACGATCGTAAGTCACCGTTTCAAAACGCGTGGCCGTGCTGACCTGCTTTGGATCGGCATCATAAACACCGTCGACCGACGTGCCTTTGAACAGCGCGTCGCACTTCATTTCAGCAGCGCGCAACGCAGCGCCACTGTCGGTCGTAAAATACGGGCTGCCAACGCCAGCTGCGAAAATGACCACCCTGCCCTTTTCAAGATGCCGTTCGGCGCGTCTGCGGATCACCGGCTCGCACACCGCGTCCATCTGTACCGCCGACTGAACTCGCGTCTCGACGCCGAGCTGTTCGAGCGCATTCTGCATCGCCAGTGCATTCATGACTGTTGCGAGCATGCCCATATAATCGGCCTGCGCACGGTCCATGCCCTTGGCGGCACCCGCCATGCCACGGAAAATATTGCCGCCACCGATCACGAGGCACATCTGGAGCCCGCTGTCTTTTGCGGCCTTCACCTCAGCCGCCACGCGGGCAACCATGTCGGTGTCAATACCGAAGGGTTGATCGCCCATAAGAACTTCGCCCGAAAGCTTCAGCAAAATTCGGTTGAAGCGAGGGCGGCTCATGCGCGCGGATACTTTCGGGTGGGACGGAACAGGGTCGACGCGCACCCTAATGCGGGCACGCACCGATGCCAAGTGGAAGGCTCAGATGCCTGCAGCGGCAGCCACTTCTGCTGCAAAGTCGGACGCATCTTTCTCAATGCCTTCGCCCAGCTGGAAGCGGACATAGTCGGCCAGCACGATCGCAACTCCCGCATCTTTCGCGGCTGCGGCCACCACGTCGCTCACTTTGGTCTTGCCATCAATCACGAAGACCTGATTGAGCAGCGCGTTTTCCTTTGCAAATTTGGCAACCGCCCCATCGATCATTTTCGCCTGCATCTCGACTGGCTTACCTGATTCGGCTGCCTTTTCCGCCGCGATCTTGCGCTCACGATCGATTACGTCGGCGGGAATACCATCGGCATCGAGCGCCAGCGGAAACGCTGCCGCCACATGCATGGCCAACTGCTTCCCAAGCGCGTCAAGCTTTTCGACTGGTGCGGCACTTTCTAGTGCGACCAGAACGCCGATCTTGCCCAGTCCGGGCGCCGCTGCGTTATGAACATAGGGCACAACCAGACCTTGGCCGACTGTCAGTCGCCGCGCACGACGCAGCGTCTGGTTTTCACCAATGGTCGCAATGTTGTTTGTCAAAACTTCTCCAACAGTCCCGCCCGTTGGATAAGGTCCTGCACGCAATGCCTCAATATCGTCGCCTGTTTCCAACGCGATCTGAGTCACCGAAGTAACGAATTCCTGAAATTGGGCGTTCTTGGCCACGAAATCGGTTTCGCTATTCACTTCGACAGCAGCACCTGTCGTGCCATCGACAACCACGCCGACAAGCCCTTCAGCCGCCGTCCGGCTCGACTTTTTCGAAGCCGTAGCCAGTCCCTTGGCGCGCAGCCAATCAACAGCCGCGTCGAAATCGCCATTGGTTTCGGTCAGCGCCTTTTTGCAATCCATCATCCCGGCGCCGCTGGTTTCGCGCAGCTGCTTTACCGCCGCCGCTGTCACTTCAGCCATTATCCTGTTCCTTCATCATCAATGGTCGCCCGAATGCTGGTCGAGCGGGCGCAAGCCGTCTGCCCTGCACACGCCCGCACATGACCTATCGCGTGCGACAGAATTGTTACGCTTCGGCCGTTTCACCAGCGCTGGGCTCTTCAACCGGCGCAAGCACCGGCTCAACAGGGGGCTCGTCCATGGAACCAAGGTCGATTCCTCGGCTCGACTGACCCTGCTGGCCGCCGCGTGTGGCCGCAGTGGCGACCGCATCGCAATAGAGGCGGATGGCGCGGCTGGCATCGTCGTTGGCAGGAACCGGAAAGGCAATTCCATCGGGTGAAACGTTCGAATCGAGGATCGCCACAACTGGGATGCCCAGAACATTGGCTTCCTTGATCGCCAACTCTTCCTTATTCGCGTCGATCACAAACATCACATCCGGGATGCCGCCCATATCGCGGATACCGCCAAGCGACAATTCAAGCTTGTCACGTTCGCGGGTCAGTTGAAGAATTTCCTTCTTGGTAAGACCGCGAATGTCACCCGACAGCTGCTCTTCCATCGACTTCAAACGCTTGATCGAATTCGAAATGGTCTTCCAGTTGGTCAGCATGCCGCCCAGCCAGCGATGGTTGACGAAATGCTGGCCAGATGCGCGTGCAGCTTCGGCAATCGGCTGTTGCGCCTGGCGCTTGGTGCCGACGAACAGCACCTTGCCGCCGCGTGCGACTGACTGCGACACGAAGTCTAACGCGCGGGCGAACAGCGGAACCGTCTGCGACAAATCGAGGATGTGAACGCCATTGCGATCGCCGAAAATATACGGCTTCATCTTGGGGTTCCAACGGTGTGTTTGGTGGCCGAAATGTGCTCCGGCTTCAAGCAATTCATGCATCGAGACGACAGGTGCCGCCATAGGGATATATCCTTCCGGTTAGTCCACTGGGCAGCTGAGAACTCGAAAATCGAGCACCGGGTTATGATGCCACCCATGCGGGATTGAGCGAGCGCGTCTAGCGGCGCCAGCGAGACGTTACAACCCTCGATAACAGCTTGATGGGAACATTCATGGGAATGATTCGTTTTTTGTTCCAAAATTGCGTTGACACTAGAACTATTATGGAACACAGGTAGGAACATAAGGAGACTTGTCATGGCCATATTAGCGACCGTTTTTTTCGTCCTGACGTTGTTACTGTCAACCGGCGTTGTCGTTATGTTAATGGTGATGAACGCGACAAAGGTCGAGGCAGCGTTGCGAGGCCAGATGCCGGACGCAGTGTTTCCAGGTGCGATCGCCGCGATTTTTGTATCGGATACACGTCGCGCCGCGACGGTTCGGCAGTTTAGTCAACGGTCGATTGCGCCGCTCGCTTGGTAGTGTCTCAGTTTGAATTTATCATCTTCGCGCACAGCGCGGCTGGTGCGGGAGAGCCACCCGCCTTCATCTCACGGACACAAGACTGATAAGGCGAGAAGTAGCCATAAAGAAGAACCGCCGCAATCAGCCCGCCAGCGATGATCAGTGCAGACTTCACTTTGTCGCTCATTCAGCCGCCCTCTTTTTGTAAGGTCCGCGCGCCTTTGGGGCGGGTGCCAGTTCGTCAATCTTGGCAATTACATCGTCCAGCGACCAAAGCCGATCCGTCACGCCAGCGGCCATAGCAGGCGACATGCGCAGTGTCTTATGAATGCGGGTGAAATTGTAGAACACGAAATAGAGTGCCAGCGCGTGAATGTGGTTATCCAGCTTTTTTGAGAACGCGTTGGTTAGCCGGGTGAAGCGCCGCATCGACATGCGCATCGTAAGGTTCTGGCGCTCCACATAGCTTGTCGAGACGTGCGCAATGTCGGGGTTGCCTTCCACGCGCAGCTTCTTTGCCCCGATGCACTCTGCGGGGCTGTAGCGGCCCGGTGCCGTAATTGTAGGGCCATAAAGCTTCACAAGCTGTGCAAAGTCCACGTCTCCGCCGAAAGCGCCTTCAACGGCTTCCAGATAGGCTTTGTGTCCATCGGTTGTCAGTTGAACGCGATTGGCAAGGCGAGCGTGTAAATCGTCCGTAAGCGCCATTGCGCTTTCGCCCGAACGATCACCGACATAGTAGGACACGATCAGCTTGGTATCGGCGTCGATTGCCGTCCACGTCCACACATCGCCAGCGACTTCTGGAGCCGCTTTCGCGCTCGCCACGTTCTTTTGCTTCGCGTGGCAGAACGACCAGATTTCATCGCACTGAATACGGCTCGCCTTTACGTTGCGCACCGTTTCATCGTGAAGGATCAAACAGGCCTCGCCAGCTTCAACAAGCAGCTTCGAAACCGTGTTGATCGACACATCGGCAACGCGGCTGATCGAGCGCATGGACGACCCTTCGCAAAGCATGGCGAGGATTTGGGCGCGTTTGGCATGAGGCAGCTTGTTCATGCCCATTTTGATATGAACTTCCTTGCTTAGTGTCAAGCACAAATGTTCAGCCTACTATGGCGAACTTGCTTTTTATTCGCTCACCATCTGGGGGGTAAAATTGATCAATCCTGGGAGGGTAGATGTGCAGCAGTTTGGACAATTCTTCTTGGGAGTAACCCAGATGATCCCTGTAGACTTTCAATAAATTACCAATGACGCTTGGCTTTTCCGGCGCAAAATCAAGCTCTGCTGGTTCTCTTAAGCGCCATTTTCGGGCGCTCATTTGCTTCCACAAATACTCCTCTTGATTTCGTGACAGCACCGCCAAAGATTTTGCTTTCATGATGATCGATTGCATCGAAACGCGCCACTCTGGCTTGAGGGAAGCGAGAAGCGTTAAATCGATCTTTCGAGCGCGCAAATGCGGTGCGATATCGGCATCTGGCATCAGCAGATGCGAGGCGAACTGGTTGGCTTCGTTTTCCATATCCGGCGATGGAAAACGGTGCATCACAAGGTGGCCCAATTCGTGCGCCAGCGTGAACCTCATCCTGTCGGCTGGCTGATCAACATTAAGAACAATCAACGGCGGCAACCCCGGCGTCGAAAAAGTCACGCCACTGATCGATGCACCACCCATCGGAGAATGAACAATCAGAACACCCGCCCGCTCCACTAATACGGTAAGGTCTTTGATAGGGCCTCTGGGAATCTGCCAATGCGCACGAACCAGTGCAGCAATTTTTTGCGGGTCTCCATAATCTTCGACGTCAAGTCTCGGTAAGTCGTGCGCTTTAGCTAAATCAACTGCTTCCAAAAAACGCCGAACGTGCATCACACGAACATTCATTTCGGCAACCACAGCATCAACATCGCGCGCGT
>JANPIQ010000227.1:0-8109 GCA_031425075.1 Sphingomonadales bacterium | reverse complement strand
GACTTGACCGGCTTTCCTGAAATGATGGACGGGCGGGTCAAGACGCTTCATCCCAAGATCCATGGCGGGCTGCTTGCGATCCGTGACAATGCCGAACACGCAGCGGCAATGGTCGCGCACGATATCGGAGCAATCGATCTTGTCGTCGTCAATCTCTATCCTTTTGCCCAAACCGTAACGCGCGGGGCCGATCGTGACGAAGTGATCGAGAATATCGATATTGGCGGGCCATCGATGGTGCGGTCTGCTGCGAAGAACCACGCCTTTGTTGCCATCGTTACCGACCCTGCCGATTATGCCATCGTCGCAAAAGGCGCGACCACGCTTGAGCAGCGTAAAGGCTTTGCGGGCAAAGCCTATGCGCTGACCGCGCATTATGATGCGACGATTGCATCATGGTTCGCCTTTGCCGATCAGGGGCAGCAATTTCCCGAAATCGTGTCGATCCCGCTCCGTCGCGCACAGCAATTGCGCTATGGCGAAAACCCGCATCAGCAGGCCGCGCTTTACTTGCCCGCCGGGCCTGCCACTCATGGCGTGGCGCAGGCCAGACAGGTTCAGGGCAAGGAACTGAGCTATAATAATTTCAACGATGCCGATGCCGCGCTCGAACTTGTTGCCGAATTTGCAGGCGGGCCGCCGACGGTGGTCATCGTCAAGCACGCCAACCCGTGCGGCGTCGCGAGCGGCGAAACATTGCTCGAAGCCTATCGCGCCGCGTTTGCGTGCGACAGCGTTTCGGCGTTCGGCGGGATCGTCGCGTGCAACCGGGCACTCGATGGTGCAACGGCAGAAGCGATCGTCGACATCTTCACCGAAGTCGTGGTCGCGCCAGACGCCGATGAGGCTGCCAAAGCGATATTCCGCGCGAGGAAAAACCTGCGGCTGCTGCTGTGCGGCGATTTTGCCGATTCCAGCCGTGCAGGATCGACGCTCAAATCGATTGCCGGCGGATATCTGCTTCAGAGCCGTGACAATGGCCGCATAACGGAGGCCGATCTGAATACAGTTACCCAGCGCGCACCCACTACGCAGGAACTGAAAGACTGCCTGTTCGCCTGGACGGTGGCAAAGCACACCAAATCAAATGCGATCGTCTACGCCAGAGACGGCGTGACCGCCGGCATCGGCGCGGGCCAGATGAACCGCCGCGATTCGGCGCGGATCGCCGCGATCAAGGCGCGCGAGGCGGCCGAAACGCAGGGCTGGGCCGAACCCCGCACGATGGGCAGCGCGGTGGCGTCGGACGCCTTCTTCCCCTTTGCCGACGGTCTGATTGCCGCAGTCGAAGCCGGTGCCACCGCCGTCATCCAGCCCGGCGGATCGATCCGTGACGATGAGGTGATTGCGGCAGCCGACGCGGCAGGCATCGCCATGGTGTTCACCGACATGCGGCATTTCCGGCATTAGGGCTGTTGCGATGGGCACCGTATCGCTTGTCATGTTGGCGCTGCTGGCCGCGACTGCGGGCCTGATTTTTGCGATTGGCGCTGCGACCATTCTGGCAGTTACCAAATCCGGCACGCCGTTGCGCCGCAAGCTGTGGATCGGGCTGCCGTTTGCGCTTGGGCTGGTTCCGGCGATCATCGTGTTCGCACCAATCATGGCCGCCAGCGCCTATCACGGCCTCCGCCCGGCGAGCTGGGCGTATCAGGACGTGTTCGGAGCACCGCCTGCGGCGCCATCGGGGCTGCGCGCGTCCACAGAAGCAGGGTTCGGTTCAGCACGCATTTACCTCTCGGTCGATCGCACCGCGGCGGCCTCTGCGCAGATCAGCCAGCACGTCGCCGAACGAGCGACCATCCCCGATAGCGACATGGCCGATTCGGTCGCGGCGGCAGGCGATGCCCCTGACTGGTGGCGCGCAGGAAGACCAGGACGCGCGCAGAAAAGCTGCGTCGATGTTGTCCAGTTGCACTTCGTCGACATTGGGCAATGGGCAAACCTCATCATCGCCGATTGCCCAAGCCAGCAGCGCATCTTCATCCTTGCGACCCGGTAAATGTCTGCTTTGATCGCAAGATTTGGGACGCGGGCATGCCGCTGCTAGATTAGTCGTCTGACATGACAATCTCATCCGCATCATTCGATACCGACGCCGCCTTTGCTGCATTTGATTCGCGCGACCGGTCGAAGGACGGACGGTTTGTCGGTGCGGTGAAAACGACAGGCATTTACTGCAAGCCAAGCTGCCCCGCGCGGCGGCCATTGCGCGAGAATGTCGAATTTTTTGCCGATGCCATGGCAGCGCGAATGGCGGGCTATCGTGCATGCCTCAGGTGCCGCCCCGACGATGTCAGTCGCGATCGCGAGGCGGTGGCAAAGGCGGTGACGCTGATCGAGGCGAACGATGACAGGCTTGGGCTCGATGCGCTGGCACTTGCCGTGGGGTACGCCCCGCATCATTTTCACAGGCTGTTCAAGCGCGACACCGGGATGACGCCTGCTGCCTATATGCGTGCTGTCAGGGGGCGGCGGATGAGCGAAGCGCTGACAGGGGCCGACCGCGTGACCGACGCGATTTACGATGCAGGATATTCGGGGCCGAGCCGCTTTTACGCAGAGGCCGGAAAAGCGCTCGGCATGGCCCCTTCCGCGTGGCGCAAAGGCGGCGCTGGCGTCACGATCCGCTGGGCAGTGGCGGCAACGACGCTCGGGCCGATGCTTATCGCTGCGACCGATAAGGGGATTTGCCGCCTGTCGTTCGATGAAGATTGCGCAAGCCTGCAACGGAGATTTCCGCACGCAACGCTCGCCGCTGCCGATGCCGCGATGCAAGACCTGATTGCAGGGGCGATCGCCGCCGTCGAAGATCCGCGCGCGATGCCCGATCTGCCGCTTGATGTGGCAGGCACGGCGTTCCAGCAAGCGGTCTGGGCCGAACTTCGCAAAATCCCGGCGGGGCAAACGCGCAACTATGCCCAAATCGCGGCGGCAGTCGGCGCTCCCGGCGCAGTTCGCGCAACAGGCACGGCGAATGGAGCCAATCGCGTGGCAGTTCTCATCCCCTGCCACCGCGTGATCGGGACAGACGGGTCGTTGCGCGGCTATGCCTATGGCACCCACCGCAAGGCCGCACTGCTCGAACGGGAGAAAGCCTGATGACTGACCATATTGACAGCTTTGCCGATCTCCATGTGCCCGGCGATCCCTTGATCCTCTACAACATCTGGGACGCCGGAAGCGCGACCGCAGTGGCCAAGGCCGGGGCGAAAGCCATCGCCACAGGCAGCTGGGGCGTGGCCGGCGCGCACGGATTCAAGGATGGCGAAACCTTTCCGCTCGACAAGGTGCTGACCAATCTGCGTGAGATCATGGGGGTGACCAGCCTGCCCGTCACGATCGATGTCGAGGCAGGTTATGGGCAAACGCCCGCCGATGTTGCGCGGTCGGTTGGCCGTGCCGCAGATGCAGGCGCCGCCGGAATCAACATCGAGGACAAGGATCCTGTGACGCGCCAGCTTTTTGCAACCGCAGACGCAAGCGCACGGATCGCCGCAGCTGCCGCCAGCGGGGTGTTCGTCAACGCCCGCGCCGACCTGTTCATCCTCACCCCGCCCGCAGAGCATAGCCGCGATGTGGCCGATGTGCTGCTCGAAAGGGCGCGCGCCTATGCCGATGCCGGCGCACGCGGGCTGTTCGTGCCGTTCCTGACCGATGAGGCGCTGATCGGCACTATTTGCGAAGCTTCGCCGCTGCCGGTCAACATCCTTATCCACCCCGATGGCCCGCGCCATGCCAGGCTTGCCGAACTGGGTGTCGCGCGGATCAGCCATGGTCATGGTCCATGGGCCGCCGCCATGGACTGGCTGACCGAACAGGCAAAGGCGATCTACCAGCATCAAACGAAGCTGTAAGGATCGACATCGACCGCCACGCGAACGCTTTTGGGCCAATCGACGCTGCCGAGCCATCCCCGCATCGCATCCTGGACATCGAAGGCGCGCGGTGCATGGACAAGCAGGCGGAACCGGTGGCGTCCGCGCAGCATCGCCAGTGGCGCAGGCGCAGGGCCATACACATTGATGCTGGGATCGACAGGCGCTGACTTGCCGATCGCGCGCGCCGCAGCTTCGGCATGGCCCTTATCCTCCGAAGATACGATGATCGCGGCAAAACGCCCGAATGGCGGCACATGCGCGTCGCGCCGTGACTGCGTTTCGGCGGCATAAAAGGCATCGGCATCGCCTGATACCAGAGCGCGGATCACAGGGCTGTCGGGCGCATGGCTCTGGACGAACACCCGCCCCGGCTTGGCCCCGCGCCCCGCCCGCCCCGCCACCTGGCTGATCTGCTGGAAACTGCGTTCGGCGGCGCGCAGATCGCCCCCCTGCAACCCCAGATCGGCATCGACCACGCCGACCAGCGTCAGTTCGGGGAAATGATAGCCCTTGGTGATCAGCTGCGTTCCAATGACAATGTCGATTTCGCCTGCCTCCATCCGCCCGACAAATTCGGCGGCCTTGGCAGGAGACCAGAGCGTGTCCGACGTCACGATCGCCCGCCGGGCATCGGGGAACAGCATGGCCACTTCATCGGCGATGCGTTCGACCCCCGGCCCGCAGGCCACGAGCGCATCGGCTTCGCCGCATTCGGGGCAGACGCGCGGAGGGGGTTCTGTGTGCCCGCAATGATGGCACTGGAGGCGGCTCAACAACCGGTGTTCGACCATCCACGCGGTGCAATTGGGGCAGTTGAAACGGTGCCCGCAATGGCGGCACAATGTCAGCGGAGCAAAGCCGCGCCGGTTGAGGAACAACAGCGCCTGTTCTCCCTTAGCCAATGTCTCGGCCATCGCCTCGACCAGCCTGGGGGCCAGCCAGCGCCCGCGTGTCGGAGGATCGGCGAGCAGATCGAGCGCGGCAATCTCGGGCATTTCGGCGGCACCGTAACGTCCTGGCAGGCGTATTTCACGATAACGGCCCTGCGCAACCTGCTGCTGCGTTTCGATCGCAGGCGTTGCCGTCGCCAGCACCACCGGCACGGCTTCGAACGACCCGCGCATCACCGCGCAATCGCGCGCGTGATATTGAACGCCCTCTTCCTGCTTGAAACTCGCCTCATGCGCTTCATCGACGATGATCAGCCCGAGGTTGCGATATGGCAGAAACAATGCCGACCGCGCACCGACCGTCACCAGCGCCTCACCTGTCGCAATCGCACGCCACGCCCGCCGCCGCTGCGACTGGCGCAGGTCCGAATGCCACGCAACAGGCGCATGGCCGAACCGCGCGACAAAGCGTTTGAGGAACGGTTCGGTCAGCGCGATTTCGGGCAGCAGGATCAGCGTCTGTTTGCCATCCCTGATCGCTTGCGCGATGGCTTCGAAATACACCTCGGTCTTGCCCGATCCTGTCACGCCATTGAGCAGCACCGGCGCAAACCCGCCTTGCCGGACAAGCGCTACCAGTTCGCCGGCAGCAGCCTGTTGGGCATCGTTGAGTTCGGGCGGCGCATGATCGGGATCGGGCGGCACATAGGGCGTGTCGAGCGCCACCTCGACGCCCTCGATCGCACCCGCCTTGACCAGCCCGCGAATGACGCCGTCGGACACATCGGCAATCGTGGCGAGTTCGCGGATCAGCCCTTGGCGCTCGCCGATCCGGTCGAGCGCCTGTGTGCGGAGCGGCGTCATCCGGCCGGGCACGGTGCCGGACAGCCGATACTCGATCACAGTGCGCCCGCCATCGAGCGCAGACGCACTCGCCAGCGCCATGCGGAGCACCGATGCAGGGGGGCTGAGATAATAAGCCGCGGTCCATTCGATCAGCCGCCGCAGCGGCGCTCCGAGCGGGGGAATGTCATACACCTGCGCCAGATTGCGGAGGCGGTTGTCGCCCACCTCGGCGTCGCTTGGCATATTTTCGGCTTCCCAGACAACGCCTGCCAGCTGGCGCGGGCCAAGCGGGGCGAGCACGATGCTCCCCGGCTCGACGACCATGCCCTGCGGCACCCGGTAATCGAGCGGGCCAAGGGCCGGATTGAGGAGCAGAACGCGTGCACGAGCCATGCAGTGTCACTTAGGAAGGATCGGGGGCGAGGGGAATGCGTGTGCAAAAAATGGCGGATTCCTCACGGAGTTGAGAGTTAAATGGGGGGTATGGTTCCTCCTTGATCCGGGCAGAGTGGTGGCGCGTTGTCGCCGAACATTGCATCCATACCCATCAGTCCCGGGTTCGCGCAGAGACGCAGAGATCGCAAAGTGCGCAGAGATAGGGGTGTGAATACCCGAAGCCCGCCCAAGCGACCAAACCCCTCTGCGCCCTTTGCGTCCTCTGCGTCTCTGCGCGAACAGCAATATCCGGGGCAGATCGCGGTATCGCGGTACCGAAAAAACGGCGGATTCCTCACGGAGTTGAGAGTTAAGCAGGGGGTACCGTTGTCGCCACGCACGATGCGTTGCGGGGCAGCGAGACGTCCCGTTCGCTGCGGCGATTGTGCGGATGCGGATCGTGTCATGCCGCCAGCCTGGCACATCGGCAGGTGTCTAGGACACTGGTAACTGGAGACTTATAGGAGAATTCGATATCGGACCGCTAGAGCCGTGCATTTCGGATGCTCAATTCAAGATCCGGAACTGCGCCAGTTCGGGCCCAGTCATGTAATGGACCTGTTCGAAGCTGGTCTTGTTGGTGAAATCGTAAAACGCTTTCGCCACGTCGAGTGCGAAGCCCATGTCCTGATAGTATCGCACATAGCTGGCGTGGACCGGATCGCTGGCAGGCACGTCGTTCGCCTCGCGGCCCTCGCTGTCGATCCAGCTGTGGACACCGAATTCTGCGCCCTTGTCCGCGGTGCGTTTGACGCCTGCAAGGAACAACTCGACCCCGCCTGAGCGCACCGAGCCATGGGCAGGCACGTGGGTGTGGATCGCATGTTTCCGGATCAGGCGGGCGATTTCGAGATTGGCTTCGTCATTCTCGGTGCCCGGGCAATCGATCATGTCGATCCGTGCCAGTTTCGGGAAGGCTGCCAGCATGAGTCCGAACTGGTTGACGCTATCGGCCTCGATGGCGCCATTGAGTTCGGCCTGCGTTTCGGACAGCATGACGAACGGGCCGAACCGTGCGATCGCTGCCGGGTTGAGAGCGGGAGAGCCATAATCGCCCGCTGGCGCATCATCGGTTTCGACGATTTCGACGGTCTCGGTGATGGTTTCGGCACGCAGTGGCTGGACAAGCGAAAACCAGAAGGGCGAAACCAGAAAAATCAGCTTGACGGCTTGTAGCAATCCGACACACCCGGTTTCCACGATCCGCCGCACCGGGGCAGCGGAGAAGCCTTCGGGGGCCAGCAGAAATATGCGTCGATGCGTCATCACCGCAATCACTACGTCGCAACGGCTTGCCACCGCCTTTTCGAGGATGGTTAAGCTGAAGTTGACGGGCGGCGCACGCTGATGGTGGCCACCGTACGCACTGTCGCGTATCTGGGGCTCGAAGCGCGTGGGGTCGAGGTGCAATGTCAGGTTGCGCCGGGCAATCCGCGCTTCACGATTGTCGGCCTTCCTGACAAGGCGGTCGCCGAAAGCCGTGAACGTGTTCATTCGGCGATTTCGGCGATGGGGTTATCGCTGCCGCCAAAGCGGATCACGATCAATCTGTCGCCTGCCGATCTGCCCAAGGAAGGATCGCATTTCGATCTGCCGATTGCGCTCGCCTTATTGGGCGCGATGGGGGTAACCAACGCCGAAACGCTGAGCAGTTATATCTTCGTCGGCGAACTGGGGCTCGACGGGCGCGTGGCGGCATCGCCCGGCGTGCTGCTGGCCGCACTTTTTGCCAGCGGCGAGGATTTGGGACTTGTCTGCCCCGCCGTCCAAGGTTCCGAAGCGGCATGGGCGGGGCGGATCGAGGTTGTTGCCGCGCCCGATCTTTTGTCGTTGCTCAACCATTTCAAGGGCAGCGCGCTGCTGCCCGCGCCTGAGCCCGGAGAGGCCGAACGCCCGCCCCCCGGCCCCGATCTGGGGATGGTCAAGGGGCAGGAAACCGCCAAGCGCGCGGTCGAGATTGCAGCAGCGGGCGGGCATAATCTCGTCATGGTCGGCCCGCCGGGATCGGGCAAGTCGCTGCTCGCGTCGTGCGTCCCGGGGATTTTGCCCGAGCTGAC
>JANPIQ010000226.1:0-6375 GCA_031425075.1 Sphingomonadales bacterium | reverse complement strand
TCCCGCCGCGCGCTTTGGCTGCGCTTAATGCCTCGGCATGGCCGAGCATCACATCCATCAAAGCGCGGAATTTGGCACCATCAGTGTCAAGGACGATCGGAAACACCTGCCGCGTGATCTGGTTGCATATGCGGAACACGCGGTAGCCATAGTCGGTCGGGTCGATCCCGATTGCCTTGTAAAGGATCGGGCGGTTGTGATCGCGGACGTACATCGTCGCATAGACGGCAACGAGGAAAAAGCGGATCCAGAGCTTGTTGATCCCGCTCGTCAATTTGGGGTCGGCGCGCATCAGCAGCGCGAATGCCTCACCGTGGCGGAATTCATCGTTGCACCATTCTTCGAACCAGTTGAAAATCGGGTGAAACCGCTTGTCGGGATTTTGCGCGAAATGGCGGAAGATCGTGATGTAGCGCGCATATCCGATCTTTTCGGACAGATAGGTCGCGTAGAATATGAATTTGGGCCGGAAAAACGTATATTTCTTGGTCCGCGTCAGGAATCCAAGATCGATCCCGATCCCGGCATCTTTCAAACTGTCGTTGATGAAACCGGCATGGCGGCTTTCATCGCGCGCCATCAGCTTGAACAATGCCTTTGTATCGGGATTTTTGGTTCGTTTGGCGATTTCGGCATAGAGGATGCAGCCTGAAAATTCGGACGTCAGCGAGGTCACTAGGAAATCAATGAACTCCTCGCGCAATTCAGGCTCCAAATTTTCGATCACGCCATCGAATTGTGTCGTCCGTTTGAAGTGCGTCTTGTTGGGATCGCTTTCCATTTCGGCGATCAGTGCATCCCATTCGCCGCGCACCGATGAGACATCGAGCCTGTCCATTGCCGCGAAATCGGTGGTGTAGAAACGGGGGCTGAGCGCGGTATCCTCGCGCGCCATCGCTTGCGTATCGGCAGCGAGATCATGCGTCATCGCGTTCATCGTCTTGGCTCCGAAGTAAAGGCTATTTCATACATATGGGTCAGCGCGAAATCGCCCTTGATCCGCATCCACATGCGTTCGAGCGGCGTCGCGCGCGAGACGGTTGCGGTGCGGCGCTCGACGATTCTTTCGCCGAACAACACGCGGATCGGCTTGCCATGGACGCGCACCTTGTCGCCGGGGGCCATGATCACATCGCCATCGAGCTCAACGTGCGCGTGCAAATGGGCATCGGTGTGTTCGACCTCGATCGTGCACGGCGTGTCAAAGCAGGTGCGACCGAAGATCATTGCGCAGGTGCCCCGGCAGTGATCAGCGTCATGAACGCCTTGCGATTGTCTGGCCCAAAGCTTCCCAGTTCGATGATACGCTTCGTCGAGGGATCTTCGAGCGAAAGCCGCTGATCTTCCCAGAGCGTCAGCGTAAACGGTGCTTCGATGCCGATCCCGCTCAACTTGCGTTCGCGCATCATCCCGCGCAGCACGCCGCGGATGAAGCCGCTATTTTCACCAGGAAGAATAGTGGTCGCAACTTGACCTGTTTCGGCGTCGCCGATCACCAGCGCGCCGCCGGGCTGATCAGCGAAGGTAAACTTGCGGATCGTGATGGGCTTCAATCCTTGGGCAACGCGAATTTGCTGCTCGTTCTGCGGCTTCGCAAGGATCCCGAACGAGACAGCGCCGGTCATGAGCAGCGTCAAGCCGACGACTGCTCCGGCACCGATAAGAGCACCTCTCGGGAACGGCGCATCATGGTGTTCGTGTGCCATGCTCATGCTGCCGCCAAATTGCCCGACGGTTCGGACGTCGTGTCGGCAATCGGCACGCGACTACCGTCGGGCGAGGCCGCCATCAATGCGTCGGTAAGCAAGCCCGCGACAGTTTCGACATCGGCAATCGACCGCAGCATCGGTTCGGGATCGCGGAGTTTCCACGGGCGGACATGCGGCCAGAACACGGCATAGCCGAGCTTATGGGCCTGTGACAGTGCAAGAGGAATATCGCCCGTGCGATCGGCATTGCGCCGCAGCCCCGCACTCGCAATCGCGCTGATCGGAAGATTGATGCATTTGGGCAGCGCCATTCCATAGCGCAAGACAACGCGGCGGCTGGTAATCGTATACACCGTCGACCGTGCGGTGCCCCAGGCAAGCCCATAGAGCAGCCCCAGACCCAATGCCGCCATGATCAGCGTCATCGCCATGCCAGTCGTTCCGCCATCGAGCGCGGCCCATACGAGCAGCGCGGCGAAATAGCCCGCAATCCAGAATGTCTTGAACGCATCGCGGCCAAGCCGTTTCCAGTCAGGGCTACCCTGCCAGACGATATGTTCGCCTTCTGGCAGATCGCCCGGAAGCCCGCGGATCGGCTCAAGGTCATGTTCGGGTGTCAAATCAGCGGCTCCTGTCGAGCGGGTGTGGCGTAAAGATACCCGCCGCCAAAGTATGCCACGACATGTTCTTCCTCGTCACGCGTAATCGTGCCGACCGGCGTACTCGGCGCGCCTGCAAACTGCGCCCCTGTTACCGCGCTGCATGTGACCTTGTCCTTTTTCACGATCGCCATCGTAATCGGCATCAGCACGCGCTTCATGCCAGTATCGACCTCCAGATAGCGAACCAGCATTTCCGAGCGGTCGACCCAGACATCGGTGACGGGGCCAGCAGCAGTGCCATCGGCACCGAACACCGTCTTGCCGATAGGGCTGCCGTCGCGAGCGTCGACTGCCATGCCGGGTGCATCGGCAATGGGAACGATGCGGGGCAGGCCCTCATGTGTCACATCTGGAAATTTGGCGCGCGGCGTTCGCGCACCTGGGCCGATGCCTGATAGCATCGGATCCCCCACGGGCTCGATTGCCGAGCCGCTGAACCGTGAGACGCGCCGGGCATTGGGCACATCAATCGGATCGCGATCCTCGACAGGGGGGGATGTCACTTCACCCTGATCGAACGGTAAGTGGAATGTCTTGGGCGACGCCATCTGAATGAAGCTGTCATTGTGGAGCAACCTCCCGCTCACATCGTCTTCCAGCGGAAAACCTTCGCGTCGGCTCTCACGGTTCAGCCATATCACAAGGACAAGAAAAAAACCGGCGAATAGGTAAAAGCTCAATTCCGCAACATCGATCGATCCTGCGAACAAAATTGGGTCATTCATGATGCACCTCCCGTGCGTGCGCCGCTCATGTTGGAAACTCGGTTAGACCGAATTTGTGCGGCGTCTGGCGATCCTCGGGCGCGCGCCGCACAAGCGGGCCAAGGGCAATCAGCGTTGCAAAAAGCAGCGCAATTTCAATGTGATAGACAAAGCCATATGATGTCGCAGGGCTAGTCAGTGCTTCGCCAAGCGCTCCGCTGGCCGACAGGCTGGCAACATAATCGCGGATTGCGCCACCGGCGGCAATGGCAAGGCCAGCGCAGGTCGCCTGCACCGCGCCCCAAGCCCCGAGCGCGAGCCCCGACCTGCCATTTTCTGCGAGCGCCATTGCGGCCGTGAGGGTGCCGACCGAGAATAGCCCGCCGCCAAATCCAACTAGCGCTATGCCACCGAAGAGCAACGGCGTCATCGCAAGAGGTGCGGCAAAGATGATTGCAGCAAATCCGGCGATTCCCACCGTTGCGCCTGCGCCCGCCAAGCGATGCGGCTCGGCATTAAGGCCAAGCCGGTGCGCCGACCAGCCAAAGCCTGCCAGCGCGCCCAAGGCCCAGAGCGCTGTTAGCGATGTCGTCGCGCCGACGCTCATCCCGAGAACTTGCCCGCCATAAGGCTCGAGCAGCACATCCTGCATCGCGAACGCTGAGGCCCCCAAACCAATGCCGATCAGCAGCCGCATCGTCCGGCGGCACGCCGTAAACTCACGCCACACATCTCCGAAGGGGCGGTGCACCGCATTGACCGATGTCTTAACCGGTTGCCGCGCTTCCTGTTTCCACAGCGCCGTAATGTTGAGGATCATCGTCAGGGCCGCGACTCCTTGGATGACCTGGATCAGCCGGATCTGGCTGAAGTCGCTGAGCGCAGCACCGATCAACAGCGCGCTGACCATCATGCCGAGCAAAAGCATGACATAGAGCAAAGCCACGACACGCGGGCGGGTTTCAGGGCTGGCAATATCGGTTGCGAGCGCAAGCCCGGCGGTCTGCGTCGTGTGCATGCCCGCACCCACCAGTAGGAATGCGAGCGCGGCGGCGACTTCGCCATACCAGACCGGCCCGCGCGTATCGCCCGACATCACGATCAGTGCGAACGGCAGAAAAGCGAACCCGCCGAACTGCAACAGCGTGCCGAACCAGATGTACGGCACGCGCTTCCAGCCGAGATGCGATCGGTGTGTATCGGACTTGTAACCGATCAGCGCACGCAACGGCGCAAAAACCAGCGGGATGGCAACGACGAGCGCGACGAGCCACGCTTGAATGCCAAGCTCGACGATCATCACGCGGTTGAGCGTTCCTGTTAGCAACACCGCCGCCATCCCCACCGACACCTGAAACAGCGACAGCCGCAACAACCGCGACAATGGCAGTTCTGTCGTCGCCGCATCGGCGAATGGCAGGAACTGCGTCGTCACGCGGCTCCAGAAAGGGGCAGTCGGAGCGGTCACTGTGTGACGATCTCGATGGCATGGCTGATGTAGAACCCACCGCCGACGCGCGCATCGCGACCCTTGCCACCGATGCTCCCGCGGACCTGTTCGGGAGATACTGGCACGATTGCAGGGGCACGATCCGAACGCGGAAACAGGGTGCCAGCGAAATGCATCATCTTGAGCGGGAGTGTGGCAGGCGCGACGGTGAAGATCAGGCTGGCATCGGCACGGTCTGCCAAGGCCTTGGCGGCTTCGGCGATGGTTTCGGCAGGATAATGGATCAGCGAATCCATCGCGACGATGTGGTCGAAGCGACCAAGCCCGGGTTCGAGCATGTCGCCAGCAAGATATGTGATCTGCGAGCGCAACTCATCAGGCGTGCGCGAAATGGCGATCGAGATCAGGCTGGGCGTAACATCGACTGCCGTTACCTTCGCCCCGCGTTTCGCCGCTTCGATCGCCAGCGCGCCGGTGCCGCAACCCGCATCGAGCAATGTCAGCCCGGTCATATCGGCTGGGAGCCATGACAGCAGCGTATCACGCATCCGGTCACGGCCTTCGCGCACCGTCGCGCGGATCTTGGAAACCGGCGCGTCGCTCGTCAGCGCGGTCCACGCATCGAGCGCAGTGCGGTCGAAATACTCCTCGAGCTTCCCCTTGGTGCGGTTCCACGCATCTGGGCGTTGCAAGGTGCGCGCGTCGCTCATTCGAAGCCCAGGAATTCAAAAATGTCGCGGTCCTTCATAGGCATCGCGTCCAAAGGATCAGTGCCTTTCCAGAGCGTTGCTGCGAGCCGCATATATTCGGTCTTCACCGCCTCAAGTTCGGGCGTCGAATCCATTTCGAACACCGTGCACTTTTTGAGGCGGCTGCGGCGGATTGCGTCCAAATCGGGGAAATGTGCCAGCGTTTTGAGCCCGACGGCTTCGTTGAACCGGTCGATCTCGTCAGTTGCCGCCGAGCGGTTGGCGATTACGCCTGCCATCCGCACATCGTAATTCTTCGATTTGGCTTTGATCGCCGCACAGATGCGGTTCATCGCGAAGATGCTGTCGAAATCATTGGCACAGACGACGACGGCGCGTTCGGCGTGCTGAAGCGGTGCGGCAAACCCGCCGCACACGACATCGCCAAGCACGTCGAAGATCACGACATCGGTATCTTCAAGCAGATGGTGCTGCTTCAACAGCTTGACCGTTTGCCCGACGACATAGCCGCCGCATCCGGTGCCCGCAGGCGGCCCGCCGGCTTCGACGCACATTACGCCGTTGAAACCTTCGAACATATAATCTTCGGGTCGGAGTTCTTCGGAATGGAATTCGACCGTTTCGAGAACGTCGATCACCGTCGGCATCAGCTTCTTGGTCAGCGTGAACGTGCTGTCATGCTTGGGATCGCAGCCGATCTGCAACACGCGTTTGCCCATCAGCGACATCGCGGCAGACAGGTTCGACGAAGTCGTCGATTTGCCGATGCCGCCTTTGCCATAGACCGCGAACACCTTGGCATTGCCGATCCGGTCGACTGGATCGAGGCGAACTTGCACCGAGCCTTCGCCATCGGCACCGCGGGTTGGGGGATCGAGTAGGGCCATCAAATTGTCCTTGTTATGCCGCCACGCCTTCGAGGATATCCTCGATGGCATCGGTTGCGGCATGGAGTGCTGCGAGTGTTTCGGCGTCGGGTGACCAATAGTTGCGGTCGCTTGCTTCGATCAGGCGGTTGGCAACGCGCATCGACGATTTGGGATTGAGTGCGGCCATCCGGTTGCGCATTTCGGGATCGAGCACGAAGGTTTCGCTGATCCGCTGATACACCCACGGATCGACTTGGCCGGTTGTCGCGGA
>JANPIQ010000225.1:0-1528 GCA_031425075.1 Sphingomonadales bacterium | reverse complement strand
GCGGCGGGTCGAGCTTGAGCTTGTAGAATTCGCCCTGAAAATCGAGATGTTCGCCATTGAGCAGGATTTTCAGGATCTGCATCGCCTCGACCGTGCGCTGATAGCGGGGCACGCCGTCCATCACCTCGCCGGGCAGGTCGGACGAGATGATGTTCACATTCAGCCGCCCACCAAGGATACGGTCGAGCGTCGCGATGCGGCGCGCCAGCTGCGGCGGCCAATCCTCGCCAATCCGCACCGCCATCAGCAGTTTGATCTGCTGTACCAGCGGCGCAATCGCTCCGGCAAAAATGGTCGTATCGATGCCCAGTGCATAGCCCGAGGGGAGCAGGACATTGTCATAGCCGGCCTTGTCCGCCGCCAGCACGATGTTGCGGCAATGCTCCCAGCTCGACGCCAGCCCGGGGTCAGGAACGCCCAGAAATTCATAGTCATCGTCGCACAGCGCGGAAAACCAAGCGACTTCGCACGGGGGCAGGGAGTCAGCGGCAGCGGTCATGGCCAAGGTCATGGCAAATCTTCTCCTCGGGCGGCGACCAGCACCGCGTACCAGTCGGTGCGGGTCCAGCGAACCTGGGTGGCGGCGGCGGCTTCGGCTATGCGTGCGGCATTTTGCGAACCGATGATCGGAATTGCGCGCGCCGGATGGGCCATCACCCAAGCAAAGGCGGCGGTGGTGCGCGACACGCCCTGCGCTTCGGCAACATGGTCGAGTGCGGCGGCAACCGCTTCCTCGCGCGGCGTGGTTGGTGCCGCAATGCGCCCCCCGCCGAGCGGCGACCAGGCGAGGATCGCCAGACCCATTCGCATCGCCTGATCAAATTGGCCGTCGACCAGCGGGCCAAGGTGCAGCGCGGAAAATTCGGGCTGGTTCGACGCCAGCGGCACGGTCAGATAGTGCGCCAGTGCATCGATCTGCGCCGGGGTGAAGTTCGACACGCCGATCGCGCCGATCTTGCCCGCCGCATGCGCCGCCTCGAGCGTGCGGGCCATCTCCTGCGGATGGGTCAATATGTCGGGGCGGTGGATTTGCCACAGCTCGACGCGCTCGACCTGCAACCGGCGCAGCGAATCGTCGATGGCGCGGGTCAGCCACGCTGCGCTCGAATCATAGGGCATGGGCGGGGTAATTCCGCCCTTGGTCGCCAGTACCATCCGCTCGCGCAAAGCCGGCGCGGCGGCAAAGACGCGGCCCAGCAGCGCCTCTGCTTCGCCGAAGCCCTGTTCGCCAAAGCCATAGATGTCGGCGGTGTCGAACAGGGTGATGCCGGCATCGAGCGCGGCTTCGACCAGCGCCTGCGCGGCGGCCTCGCTTTGTCCGGCGAAGCGCCACATGCCCCATGCGATCGGGGCAACGGTGGGGCCGTCCGGTCCGATGGGCACCGGCGCGGGGGCAGGAAGCAACTGGTCGGCCAACGGAAATATGTCAGTCACTGCGTCAGGGTCCTTTGGTTGGTTATATGGGCCGAAGCGTCGCCGCCGGGCGGTGCGGTCGAATCGCGGATGATCAGGTCGTGCTGCAAGCGCT
>JANPIQ010000224.1:0-2211 GCA_031425075.1 Sphingomonadales bacterium | reverse complement strand
CCTGTACTGGCACGTCTATCCACGCGCCCGACTGCGACACTTGCCGCGATGCAGCCACATGGACGCCGTCGGCGCGCAGGTCCTGGTCGAGGATGGTGACCGTGAGCTTCATCCGTTCGCCGGGCGAATTGGGGTTCGCATACCAATCGGTCACGATAACGCCGCCATTCGAGTCCGTCTGGACCAGCGGCATGAAACTGACCGTGTCGAGCGCTGCACGCCAAAGATAACTGTTGATGCCGATCGTCGTTGTGCGCGAAGCGGCCAGATCGGCAGCGCGATAGGGACGGTCCTTCTTGCCACAGGCAGCCAGCGGGGCGATCAGGATCATCGCAGCGAGGACGGAACGGCGGATCATCGGTCGATATGCCCCTTGGCAAACTTGGGTCGGCAAACGCGCCACGTGGTCGCAAGCGTTAGTGCGCTAACGTCGCGCCCGCAAGCGCGGGACAGTCGGGCACCTCAGCGCGGGCCTTGAACCGGCTTGGCCGCAACGGGCTTGGCCTCGTTGATTTCTTTAAGGATTGCCGCCGCGCGCGCGTCGCGGGTCGCATATTCCTTCGCCGACAAGCCAGCGGCGTTATCGGGTTTGTTGGGGTTGGCCCCGGCCGCCAGCAACAGGCGAACGCTGGCCAGATCACGATTTTGTACGGCGCGGATGAGCGGCGTCTCGCCGCTCGCGTTGGTCACATCGACGCCGGCGCGACGCGAAAGCAGCGTCTGAATGCCATCGACCCACCCGAGCTGAGTTGCGACGAGGAGCGCGGTATTCCCGCGACCGTCGCGGATGTCAGGGCTGGCACCCCGCTGCAGCAGGAACCCGAGCCAGGTCGCGTCGCGTCCAGCCGCTACGATGTGTAGCGCGGTTTCGCCGGTGGTCGCATCGCGTGTGTTGACGATCACTGCTCCGCTCCCCGGCTTGTTGAGGAATTCGGTAACCTTGGTGCCGTCACGGTCCTTCACAGCTTTCAGGAAATTGAAGCTGTCCGAAAATTGGGCCTGTAAGGGCACCGGCGCGGCGAGCGCGGCGACAGCAACGACGACAGGAAACAGCGATCGATTGGTCATGATACCCCGTCTTGGCAGCCCCGCCGCCCATACGTCTTGCGTGGCTGCGGCTAACAACGCAAGGCTGACCGCATGATGAACTTTCGCGTCGCTGCTCTTGCGTTGCTATTGCTGGCCGGATGCCAGGCAACGTCGGCTGAACCGCCGCTGGCGGGCGCGCGCATCGGCGGGGCGTTCACACTGACCGACCAGAACGGCAAGCAACGGACCGATCGCGATTTTGGTGGCAAATACCGCATCATGTATTTCGGATATACTTACTGCCCCGACGTCTGCCCGGTCGACATGGCGCGTCTGGTTGCAGGCTGGCGTGCCTTCAATGCCAAAAATCCAGCACTTGCCGACAAGGTCGTGCCGGTCTTTGTCAGCGTCGACCCGGAACGCGATACGTCCGCGGTGCTCAAAGCCTTCGTCGGCGCGTTCGACCCCACTGTCGTCGGGTTGACCGGAACGCCTGCGCAGATCGCGGCCGTGACAAAAGGCTATGGCGTGACAGTGCAAAGCCAGAAAAAAGCGGGCGACACCAATTACCTGGTCGACCACAGCAGGCTGACATTCCTGATGGACCCGAATGACAAGCCGATCGCGTTGCTCTCGCAAGATGCCAAGCCTGACGTCATCGCTGGCGAATTGTCGAAATGGGTAAAGTGATCGTCGACACCCTAGCGGCGGCGCCGTCGAGCAATCGCTTCTGGGAGGATACACCGCTCGACAAGCTCGACCGCGGTCAGTGGGAAGCGTTATGCGACGGCTGCGGCAAATGCTGCCTCCACAAGCTCGAAGACGAGGAAAGCGGCGAAATGTTTCCGACGAACGTTGCGTGCCGTTTGCTCGACCGGCGCGCCGGGCGTTGTTCGGACTATCGGCACCGTCATGCCTTCGTGCCCGATTGCGTGCGGCTTACCCCTGCCAAGCTCAAAGAGCTCGACTGGCTGCCTGTGACCTGTGCCTATCGGTTACGTGCCGAAGGCAAGCCGTTGGCGTCATGGCATCATCTGAACTCGGGCGATCCCGAAAGCGTGCATCGGGCAGGCATGTCCGTGCGGGGATGGACGATCAGCGAAACCGATGCAGGCGATCTGGAATATCATCTCGTCGACCGGATCGTCTGACGCCGACCTGCTTCGGGCGCTGCCGTCGTTT
>JANPIQ010000223.1:0-2953 GCA_031425075.1 Sphingomonadales bacterium | reverse complement strand
TCGGTGCCAACAGTTACGCAATCGCCATCGGTTCGGGAAACGACAGCCTTCAGGGTCTTGCCGATGCCATCAACGCGAGCGGCAGTGGCGTCAGTGCATCGATAGCCACCGAAGCCTTTGGCGCGCGGCTCGTGCTCAAGGGGGCAACAGGCGCCGCAACCGCCTTCATGCTGACCGCCGATGCTGGCGGCGCGCCGACGCTTGAACAATTCGCATTTGGCGGCAGCGGGCAGATGATCCTGGGGCAATCAGCACAGGATGCCATATTCCGGGTCGACGGGGTGTCCTATACCCGCGCGTCGAATATCGTCGCAGACATTCTGCCGGGGCTCTCGCTGACCTTGAAGGCTGCTGCGGCAGGCGCAATCCAGGCGCTGTCCGCAACAACGCCCGCCGCAGAACTCAAGCAGACCGTTTCCGATTTTGTGAATGTATTCAACACGATCAAGGCCGATCTTTCGACCGCACGGGCCACGTCGAACGAAACCGGATTGCGAAGCCTCGAACGGCAATTGCTCGGCATCGTGACCGCGCCGCTGACCAGCAATTCTCAGATCAATCGCCTCGCCGATATCGGTGTGCGAACCAACAGGGACGGCAGCCTTTCCATCGACGTTGCGCGGATCGATCAGGTGCTTCGAGACACTCCGCAGGCAGTTGAAGCCATGTTCAACCCGAGCCGGAGTGCGACCGAAACTGAAACGACCGATCCCGGCATCCTTACGATCCTGCGCGGCATCGAACAGGCTGCAACTGCCGACAATGGGGTGCTGGGCGCGATCAAGAAGCGCCTCGATGGCATAGACACATCGCTGGCAGCGGACCGCGCTCGGATGGAAATACGCGAAGATGCGTATCGTGCGCGGCTCGAGCGGCAATTCGGCAGCATGGACGTACGGATCGCCGCATTCCGGGCGACGCAATCGTATCTTGAACAACAGATCAAGCTCTGGTCGGCGGATCGATAGCGATGGCAATCGGTTTGGCGCGGCTGACGCCCGGCGAAATCAGCCATCGATATCAGGCACTTGCCCTGTCGAGCGCTCTTGAAGCGGCATCTCCGCACCAGCTTGTCGGCATCTTGTACGATGAACTGGGCAAGGCGCTCGACGTCATGTTGGCGGCAGCGGCACGCGGTTTAACGCTGCGTGGAGATCGAAGCGCGGACCGCGCACGGATGATATTGGCAGCTCTTCTTGCCGGGCTCGATTTCGATCGCGGCGGAACGCTCGCGGCATCGCTAGCAGCGGTCTATCGTGCCATGGCAGCAAAGCTCTCCGCCGCAATTCTCGACACAGATCGAAATGCGCTTATCGAACTCAGGGCAGGCGCTATGACGTTGGGCGATTCATGGGCGAAGATCGCGAGGTGACGGAGGTTACGCTGCGGCTTTCTCGGGCATCAGAAAACCGATCACGCGACCAAGCGTTTCGGGCAGATCGCTTCGGGCCACGATCATGTCGAGCATGCCATGATCGAGGAGATATTCCGAAGTCTGGAAATCGACAGGCAGCTTTTCGCGGATCGTGCTCTCGATCACGCGGCGCCCGGTAAACGCAAGCGTCGCGCCGGGTTCGGCAATATGGATATCGCCAAGCGTTGCATAACTCGCCATGACGCCGCCTGATGTCGGATCGGTCATGACGACGATGTAGGGCAGGCCTGCTTCTTTGAGCATCTGCACACCGACAGTCATCTTGGGCATTTGCATCAGGCTGAGAATGCCTTCCTGCATCCGCGCGCCGCCTGATGCGGTAAAGATGATGTAGGGGGCCTTTTCGGCAATCGCCGCGCGGACGCCAGCGATGAAGGCTTCGCCCACTGCCACGCCCATCGATCCACCCATGAACCCGAAATTCTGGATGCCTACGACCGTGCGCTGCCCGCGAATGCAGCCACTGGCATTGATCAGCGCGTCATAATCGCCGGTATCGGCCCGCGCGGCCTTGATCCGGTCAGCATATTTTTTTGAATCGCGAAACTTGAGCGGGTCTTCGGGCGCCTTGGGGGTCGGCAATTGTTTCCAGCCAGCTTCGAAAAGCTGTTCGAAGCGCTGGGCAGGGCCGATCCGGCCATGATGCTGACAGATTGGGCATACGCTCAGGTTTTCGCGATACTCCTTGACGAACACCATCTGCGAACAGCCCGGGCATTTGTGCCACAAATTGTCGGGCGTTTCGTTCTTGGCTGCAAAGGGCAGCGCATTGCGGACGCGGGTAAGCCAATTCATGCCAAAACCTCCGAGGCGTTCGCCTTCATCATTGCCGCTTTCAAACCTGCCACATAATCACGGACAGGGCCAGCCGCGTTCGCGCCATGCGCGCAGATGAGTTCGACGATGGCCGATCCGACAACGACTCCATCGGCATGCTGCCCGATCGCCGCCGCCTGCTCGGGCGTGCGGACCCCGAAACCGACCGCGACGGGAAGGGGGGTCGCCGCCTTGATCCGCGCGACGGCAGCAGCGATGTCAGCCGTCGCGGCTTGCTGCAATCCGGTGATGCCAGCCACTGATACGTAGTAAACAAACCCGCTTGATCCTTCGAGGATCGCAGGCAACCGCGCGGCATCGCTGGTTGGCGTAGCTAGCCGGATCAGATCGACGCCTGCTGCGCGCAACGCTGGCCCAAGCTCGCCATCCTCTTCAGGTGGCAGGTCGACGCAGATGATGCCATCGACGCCAGCTGCCTTGCACTGCGATGCAAACCAGTCGCCACCACGGATCGTCATCGGATTAGCATAGCCCATCAGGACGAGCGGGACTTTCGGGTGCCGCGTGCGGAAGCCGGTCGCAATGGCAAAGATGTCGGCGGTTGTCGTGCCAGCCGTAAGACTGCGGATGTTGGCGAGCTGGATCGCGGGGCCATCGGCCATAGGATCGGTAAACGGCATCCCAAGCTCGATGACATCCGCCCCGCCTTCCACCAGCGCGTCAAGGATGGTGGGCGTGGGC
>JANPIQ010000222.1:0-5523 GCA_031425075.1 Sphingomonadales bacterium | reverse complement strand
CAGCCGACCTGCAGCTTGGTCTTGAGATCCGCCAGCACAAATCGCGTATTCTGGAAATCGATTACCGATTTGCCGAATGCTTTGCGATCCTTGCAAAACGCGACCGTCTGATCGAACGCACGCTGTGCGCCGGCCTGCGCCGAGACCGAAATCCCGAGCCGTTCCTGCGGCAGTTCGGTCATCAGATAGATGAAGCCCTTGCCTTCTTCGCCAAGGCAGTTGGTCATCGGCACGCGGACGTCTTCGAAGAACATTTCCGACGTATCGGCGGCATCCAATCCCACCTTGTCGAGATTGCGCCCGCGCTTGAAGCCGTCGCGATCGGCTTCGACGAGGATGATCGACACGCCCTTCCACGCTGGCTGCACCTCGGTATCGGTTTTGCAGCAAACAAGGATCAGATCGGCATTCTGGCCGTTGGTGATATAGGTTTTGGCGCCGTTGATGACATAGTGATTGCCATCCTTTTTCGCGGTGGTGCGCAATGCCTGAAGGTCCGAACCCGTCCCCGGCTCGGTCATCGCAATCGCGGTCACGACTTCGCCTGCCACCCCCAGAAACGCGGGCGCGCCTGGCCACTTTGATGATTGCCGCCGCGTCGTTTCATCGATTTCATGACAGGACTATTGGCGCGGTGCATCCATCAGTGCAAGCGCGCGGATCATCGCAGCTTCGACGACACAAAAAGGCGTGCCATCTTCGCGAAGCAAATCGTGGAACCAGCGGTCGGGGATCATTCCGTAAGGATTGACCCAGCTGTCCCACGGAAACGTCGTCTGCGTCCGGCCCGCGACCAGCCCCCAATTCATCATTCCGACACGACGGCGGCGCGCTTCGGGAAGGATGGCATCGACAGTCGATCCTGCGGTCCGCGCGAGCCATTCGCTGCAGATGACAGGGCGGCCATAGCCCTCGAGCTGTTCGAGCCGGTTGAGAAACGATTGGGTGCCGCCATAATCATGGAACGACAGGAAATCGGATTGCGCGAGCTGGATCGTCTCGATCGCGGTCAACGGGCCCCTTGGGCTCCAATCGTCATGCTGCCACAGCCCCGATGTCAGCGGCTGGACAGGATTGGCCGACCGCGCCCAATCGAAAATGCGCGGCAGCAATTGCGTCACGGCATCGCGCTTGACGCCATAGGCCGCATTTTCGCGGTGCGGGTTGCCCGGATTGCACGGCTCGTTCCACATGTCCCAGCCCAGAACGCGGTCATCCTTTGCAAATCGCCCGACCACGCCTTTGACATAGGCTTCGAGCCGCGCCCCTGTTTGCGGATCGGCAAGGGCAGCCTCGCCAGGCGATTGCAGCCATCCGGCATTGTGCACGCCCGATTGCGGCAGCGGCTGCACACCCAATTGCGGTTCGGGGCCCCAGCAGCTGTCGAACAGCACGAACAGCGGGCGGATTCGATGTTTGGCCGTGATTGCCAGAAACGCGTCGATCCGGTCTGCAAAGCCATCAGCGTCGGCGGTCCAGAGCAAGTCGATCAGAAACACGCGCATCGTGTTCATGCCCAGCGCGGCCGCCCAGCCGAGTTCGCGATCATTGGCTTCGGCATCAAAACTTTCGGCCTGCCACATGTCGAGCTGATTGCTTGCGTGGCTCGGCACATAGTTCGCACCGATCAGCCAGGGCTGCGCGCGATACCATTTCCACGCGCGCGCCGCACTCCAGCGTCGGGGCGTCTTCACAACCGGCGCCGCAACATCTTCGGCACCGTCGATTGGGTTATATAGTGTTTCCAGCATTTTAGTCCCCCCGGACCCCGTCTCCAAGCCGCGACATCTGAATCGCAATTGTCATCATGTCACGCGGAAAGTTAATGCGAGTTGAGGAAAATCACACCGCACGATGTTTCTTCGATCGAACAGCGCCTCGCCGGACGAGCCGTTCGACACGCTGCGCGGTTGGCATTAGAGGATCGTCGATGGACGATTCTGTCGAAGATCCCGGCTTCGATCTGGGGCCAAGCCCGCCGCCAGCGCCGCCCCCTGCTGCGCAACCCTATCGCGTGCTCGCGCGGAAATACCGGCCGCAGACGTTTGGCGAATTGATCGGGCAGGATGCGATGGTCCAGACGTTGGGCAATGCGATCCGGCGCGGGCGGCTGGCGCATGCGTTCCTGCTGACAGGCGTGCGCGGCGTCGGCAAAACATCGACTGCGCGGCTGATCGCCAAGGCGCTCAATTGCATCGGCCCCGATGGGAAAGGCGGCCCGACGATCGACCCTTGTGGCGTGTGTGAACCGTGCGTGGCGATAGCCGAGGGGCGGCACATCGATGTCGTCGAAATGGATGCGGCGTCGAACACAGGCGTTGATGACGTTCGCGAAATCATCGAGGCGGTGCGCTATTCGGCAGTGTCGGCGCGCTACAAGGTCTATATCGTCGACGAAGTCCACATGCTTTCGAAAAACGCGTTTAACGCCTTGCTGAAAACGCTCGAAGAACCGCCGCCGCACGTCAAATTCCTGTTTGCGACGACCGAGATCCAGAAGGTGCCGGTGACGGTGCTCTCACGCTGCCAGCGGTTCGATCTGCGTCGGATTGCCGCCGATACGCTCGCTGCGCATTTCGATCATGTGCTGGCGCTGGAGGAGGTGAAGGCCGAACCTGAGGCCATCGCGATGATCGCGCGCGCCGCCGAAGGATCGGTGCGCGACGGGCTGTCGATCCTCGATCAGGCGATCGCGCATGCCGATATGGATGGCGGCGGGGTCGTGACCGCAGCGCAGGTGCGCGACATGCTGGGCCTATCGGATCGTGGCGCGGTCCGGCGGCTGTTCGGGCTGGTTCTGGCAGGCGACAGCAAGGCCGCGCTCGCCGCGCTTGCCGAACAATATGATCTGGGGGTCGAACCTGTCGCGATCCTGCGCGCGCTGCTCGAAATCTGCCACGGCGTGACGGTGGTGAAGGCAGGCGCGCCGCGCGCCGCAGCACAGGCCGATGATGAGCGTGACGCGCTGGCCGATTGGGCGGCGGCGCTCTCATTCGTTCTGCTCCACCGGCTGTGGCAGATGCTGCTCAAGGGGCATGACGAAGTCGCGCGCGCAGCCGATCCTGCAGAGGCTGCCGATATGGCGGTCCTCCGGCTGATCCACGCCAGCAGCCTCCCCGATCCTGCCGAACTGGCAAGGCGACTTGAACGCCAGGCGGGGGACCTTGTCGCTTCGCCTTCGGGCGCTGTGCGGTCTTCCCCGGGCCCGGTTGCTGCCGCGCCTGCCGACTTTGCCGCGTTGATCGCTGCTCTGCAAACAGGCGGCAAGCGGCAGATTGCCTTGACGCTTCACGACCAGACGGGGCTTGTCAGCTATAATCCGCCGCAGCTGATTTTGCGCGAGCATCGGCCGCTGGGACCGGACTTCACCCGCGAGCTGGCCTTGGCGATCAAGGACGTAATCGGGCAAAGCTGGCAGATCAGCCTGTCGCAAGACCAGGCCGCGCCCTCGTTCCGCGAGCAGGAAGAAGCGAACGAACAGGCCGCGCGCGATGCCGTGCTTGCGCATCCTTCGGTGCGCGCGGTGCTCGATGTGTTTCCCGATGCCGAACTGGTCGGCGTCACCCCTTTTGCAGAACGGAGTGCAATGGCATGAAATCATTGGATGACATCCTCAACATGGCCAAGAACGTCCAGGAGGAAATGACCAAGGCGCAGGCCAATCTCGATACGATCGAGGTCGAAGGCGCATCGGGCGGCGGGCTCGTCAAGGTCCGCGCGACCGCCAAGGGCAGGATCATCGGCGTGCTGATCGATGACAGCCTGATGCAGCCGTCCGAAAAGCAGATGCTCGAAGATCTGATCGCGGCTGCGCTCAACGATTGCCGCGCCAAGGCCGATGATGTGTCGAACGCCGAAATGAGCAAAATGACCAGTGGTCTGCCGCTGCCCCCCGGCTTCAAGCTGCCATTTTGAGCAGGGCAGGGTGATGGGCACGACGCGCATCGAATTTTTCTACGATCTGTCGAGCCCGTGGACCTATCTGGCGTTCACCAACCTGTTCGGGATAATCGAGCGGACGGGATATTGCGCCGCGCTGCGCCCGGTACTTGTCGGTGGCATCTTCAATGCGGTGAACCCCGCCGTTTATGCCGCGCGCGAGGCGGCCGACAACCGCAAGCTGCAGCACAGCTGGAAGGTGTTGAACGACTGGGCGGCGCTGGCGGGCGTCGCGATGAACTTCCCGAGCCAGTGGCATCCGGCCAAAAGCGTCAACGCGATGCGCTTTGCCTGTGCGCTTGCCGATGACATGCCCGCGCTTACCGATTTCACCCGCGCGGCGTTCGAGAGTTATTTCGGGCGTCAGGACAATCTCGACGATCCAGACGTCCTTGTCGCCGTGGCCAACAGCGTCGGCCTTGATGGAGACGCGTTGCACGCCGCTTCGCAAACCGATGCGGTCAAGGCGTTGCTTCGCGCGAACACCGAAGAGGTGATCACACGCGGCGGCTATGGCTCGCCGACGATCTTTGTCGACAAAACCGACATGTATTTCGGTAATGATCAGCTCCCACTGGTCGAAGCCGCGCTCAAAAGGAGATCAGCATGAAAGACCGCGTTTCGATTGATATGCTCGAGGACGGGATTGCCGATGTCCGGCTGATCCGCAGCGACAAGATGAATGCGCTTGATCCGGCCATGTGGGACGCGATTGCCGAGGCGATCGATACGTTGAAGGCCACGCCCGGCCTTCGAGTAGTCGTGCTGTCAGGCGAGGGTCGCGCGTTTTGTGCCGGGCTCGATCTGGCCTCGATGCAGGGCGAGCGCGATCCGGGGGTGAGCAGCACCGGCGGCAGCCTGGCCGAGCGCAGCCGCGGCATCGCCAATAGCGCGCAATATGTCGCGTGGGGCTGGCGCGAACTGCCGGTGCCGGTGATCATGGCGGTCCACGGTGTCGCATTCGGTGCCGGAAGCCAGATCATGGCGGCGGCCGATATCCGCATCGTGCATCCCGATACGCGCATCGCGATCATGGAAATGAAATGGGGGCTGGTGCCCGATGTCGCGGGGATGGCGCTGTGGCGGACGCAGGTGGCCGACGATGTGCTGCGCGAAATGATCTACACCAACCGCGAATTTACCGGCATCGAGGCCAAGGCGATGGGGTTTGCAACGCATGTGTCGGACAATCCGCTCGCCGATGCGCTCGCGCTGGCACGGGTGATTGCCGATAAAAACCCGCATGCCGTGCGCGGCGCCAAGCGACTGTGCAACATGATGGGGGCGGCGACCGATGCGCAATTGCTCCAGGCCGAAAGCGACGAGCAGGTCGATATCATCCGCAAGCCCAACCAGATCGAGGCGGTGATGGCGTCAATGGCCAAACGCAAGCCGGCGTTTGTCGACTGAGGCTGGAATATGGCGTCAGACGCGGCTCGTATCTTTGGACGAAGATGTTCACGCCAAGCCGCCAAGGGTGCTTGTCTTGCAGGCCGGTGTGGTGATGCCGGCAGTTTGCTCTGCGGCGGGCGGCGGGCGCCCTTGGCGGCCGGGTGTGAACCCCAATGCCAGCCACGACAAACC
>JANPIQ010000221.1:0-15215 GCA_031425075.1 Sphingomonadales bacterium | reverse complement strand
AAAAGGTGCGCGCGGTCACGGGCATCCAGTGCACGGTCGAACTTGTCCCGCCGCGTACGTTACCGCGCACCAGTTCGGGCAAGCTCAGCCGGGCAAAGGCCCGGCTTTTGTATCTGAATGGCGAAATCCGCCCTTACGCACTCGCCGCCTGAAGTTTCCTTACTATTTCCTAACGCATCGCCAGTACAAGCAGTGCGGTGAGACAACGTAATGCAAATCCGAAGCCGGAAGCCGAAGCAGGGTGGGGAATTATTCTGGGTTTGACCGACCCGGGAACCGCCGAATGGAGCCGTGTTCGCGCCGAACAGATTAACATGCTCCGCGATTTTGCGCTGGTGCGGCTCGCTTTCAGCGTGATGGCGGGTTGCGTCGTGGTCGCGACGCTCGGCTCATCGACATCGCCTGTCATGTTGCTTGGCTGGTTTGCGGCAGTGATTCTGGTATCGGGAGGATTGGCGCTTCCGCACATCGGAAAAAAGTCATCGCCAAAAATTACGGCGACGCTTGCCGATTTGCACGTCGAAACGTTGAGCTTGTCGGTGGCAGGCATCGCATGGACCGCACTTCCGTTTGCGCTGGGCCTTAGCGGCGGGCGCGAACAGATGGTTACCGTATGGACCGTCGCCACTGCGCTTATGGGCTGTGCCGCTTTTGCCTTTTCTGCTGCTCCGCTTGCTGCAGGCGCGTTCGTGATGATCATGGGGGCAGGTCTGGCCTGGATGATGTATCAGATCGGACTTCCCTTGATCGCGCTGACAGCTGCCGCCTATGCCGTTGCCCTGACGGCAGCGTCGCTGATCAATGGCCGGACGATCATCATGCATCGTTTCGGCCGCTTCGCGCTCAAGGAGAAAAGTGAAGTCGTCAGCCTGCTGCTCCGCGAATATGAGGATTCGGGCGGCGATTGGATGTGGCAGACCGATGCCGCGCGCTGCCTGACGCATGTCTCGCCGCGCCTCGCGATTGCGCTGGGCGTCGAAACCAACGCATTGGAAGCCAAGCCGATCGTCCAGATTCTGGCAGGCGATGCCTGGGATGGTGGCAATTTTTCGGCCGGGCTTCGCGATTTTGCCGAACGATTGAAAAATCGAGAAAGCTTCAGCGATCTCATTGTGCCTGTCCAGATCGGTGGCAGCACGCATTGGTGGGAATTATCGGCATCGCCGCGGTTCGACGATGACGGTGCTTATGCTGGATTCAGGGGCGTCGGGTCCGACGTGACCGAGCAGCATCGCAGCGCAGACAAGATCAACAGGATGGCGCGTTACGATACGCTGACGGGCATGCCCAACCGTCTGCTGGTCACCGAAACTCTTTCGCAGGCGCTGGCCGAGGCCGACAGGTGGCGCAGCCGCTGCGCCTTCATGATGATCGATCTCGACAGGTTCAAGGCAGTCAACGATACGCTTGGCCATCCGGTTGGCGATCGGCTTCTGACCCGCGTATCCGAACGGCTGCGCGCACTGATGAGCGAGAATGAATTGTGCGGGCGGCTTGGCGGAGATGAATTTGCCGTCGTGATCAAGGATGCCAATGACGCGCACCGGATCGAAAAGCTGGCGCGCGCGATCATCGATTCATTATCGGCACCCTATGAAATCGATCAGCACACGATTTACATCGGCGCCAGCGTGGGAAGCGCCACAGGCCCGCGCGATGGCCGTGCCGTAGAAACGCTGATCCGCTCGGCCGATCTTGCGCTGTATCGGTCGAAGGATTCAGGGCGCGGCGTCTATCATGCCTACGAACCGCAGTTGCACGTGAAAGCCGAAGAACGCCGTGTTCTGGAAATTGCGCTACGCAAAGCGCTCGATAAGAACGAGTTGGAAGTGCATTATCAACCGGTGGTTGCCGCTGGTTCGGGCGGAATCGAAAGCTTCGAAGCGCTGCTGCGATGGCACAACCCAGAGCTTGGCAATGTGTCGCCCGCGAAGTTCATCCCGGTGGCCGAAGAGGCGCGGTTGATCGGCCCGATCGGTGATTGGGTGCTGCGCACCGCATGTGCCGAAGCGATGCAGTGGCCGACGACGATCCGCATCGCGGTGAACGTGTCGGCAGAACAGCTCCACGATTCAGCCTTTGTAACAACGGTGATGCAGGCGCTGGCGCATTCGGGGCTGCCGCCACACCGGCTCGAACTCGAGGTCACCGAAAGCGTGTTCATGCGCGAAGGCACCAACGCCGTTGCCGTGCTCGAAAAAATTCTGGCTTTGGGGGTCCGTCTGGCGCTCGATGATTTCGGGACGGGATATTCATCGCTCGGCTATCTTTCGAAAACGAAATTCTCGACGATCAAGGTCGATCGCAGCTTCGTTCAGGGTGCGGCGCGCAATGCCCCTGAAAGTCTCGCCATTATCCGCGCGGTGGTGGCGCTTGCCGACAGTCTTGGCATGTCGACGACTGCCGAAGGTGTCGAAACAGAAGACGAATGCCGGATCGTCAACCAGCTGGGCTGCCGCAAGATTCAGGGCTTTTTATATGGCCGGCCCATGCCCGCGATCGAAGCACGAAAGCTGTTCGGCGATCAGGAGCGCCGTCTGTACGCCTGACCGGCGCTGCGAACGCCAAAAACCAATGTATTGGGACTCAATTGGGCGTCAACTTCCTTGCGCAGGGGGCAATTGCCAATGTGATCCGATCGCTGTAGCTACCCGGCATTCGAAAGGTCGCGCAATCGGCGATGGGTCCCAGGTAACGGCCTGAACGCGGCTCTCGCCTTATCCAGGAGAGACCTGACGATGACCGATATTTCACGCTTCCCGCGCGGCAAATGGTTTTCCGCGACCGCACACACCGCAATGTTTCTTGCCGGAATTGGCGCAACGGCGCTGTTCGCAGGCGCCGCGTCGGCTCAAGTGGCGATCGGGACTGGTGCCAATGCCGCCAGCCCCGGCCAGACGGCAGTTGGCGACGGGTCGGCTGCCATCGGCACCAATGCAACTGCAATCGGCAATGGCGCGGCCACGGCGCCGGGCACAACTCCATCGGGCGCAGCGTCGCTGGGCACCGCGACCGCCGTCGGCAACCTTGCCCAGGCCACCAATGAAGACGCGGTTGCGATCGGCGATCAGGCGGTATCGAGCGGGTTCCACTCGACGGCTGTAGGCGGCGAATCGGTTGCATCGGGCATCGGCGCGCAAACGTTCGGCTGGCAGGCGCAGTCGACGCAGCAATTCGGCTTTGCCGGTGGTCATCAGGCGATGGCAACCGCCGTTCGGGCCACAGCGCTCGGCAAAAGTGCGGTTGCATCGGGATTGAGTTCGACAGCTGTTGGTAACATTGCCAGCGCCGTCGGCGATGGCGCTGTGGCGATCGGTAATGGCGCGATCACCGCGCTGGGCACGACTCCATCGGGTGCCGCATCTCTCGGAACTGCAACCGCAGTCGGCAATCTTGCGCAAGCGACTGCTGAAGATGCTGTGGCCATCGGTGACCGTGCTATCTCGAGCGGTTTCCATTCGACGGCTGTCGGTGGCGAGACGATTGCTTCGGGCGTCGGCGCGCAGGCCTTTGGCTGGCAGACGCAGGCAACGCAGCAGTTTGCGCTCGGCGTCGGCCATCAGGCGATGGCAACGGCAGTGCGCGCGACTGCTGTGGGCAAAAGCTCGGTAGCCTCGGGGCTGAATTCGTCGGCCTTCGGCAATCTTGCCACCGCAGCCGGCGATGGTTCGGTTGCGATCGGCAACGGGGCCCTTACCGCGCTTGGCACAACACCTTCAGGTGCTGCCTCGCTTGGCACTGCCACGGCCATCGGCAATCTGGCGCAGGCAACTGCCGAAGATGCGGTCGCGATCGGCGATCTGGCCAATGCCAGCGGTTTTCATTCGACGTCGGTTGGCGGCGAATCGGTCGCTTCGGGGATTGGCGCGCAGACCTTCGGCTGGCAGGCGCAGGCAACGCAGCAGTTTGCCTTTGCAGGCGGCCATCAGGCGATGGCGACCGGCGTGCGTTCGACTGCGCTCGGTAAAAGCGCTGTGGCAAGTGCGGTCAATTCGGTCGCTCTGGGCAATCAGGCATCGACAGCCAGCACCAACACGGCATCGCTCGGCACGTCGGTGGCAGTGGGCAATCTGGCGGTGGCGTCGGACGAAGATGCCGTGGCGATTGGCGATCTGGCAACAGCGTCGGGTTTTCACTCGACAGCAGTTGGCGGCGAATCGGTCGCTTCGGGGCGCGGCGCACAGGCGTTTGGCTGGCAAGCCCGGGCCACGGGCAATCTGGCGTTGGCCGCCGGGCATCAGGCCGTAGCAGCAGGCGTGAATGCAACCGCTGTCGGGAAAAACACCAACGCTGCGTTCGACAATTCGACCGCAGTCGGTTTCGGTGCCACCACGACCCGTGCCAATCAGGTGGTGCTCGGCAGTTCCGGGTCATCGGTAACGGTCGGGGATCTGACATCGAGCACGGCGGCGCAGACGGGGGCATTGAGCTTCTTCACAGTCGACGCATCGGGCACGATCGGTCGCGGGGCGCTGCTCAGTGCGATGGCGTCGGCTGCCGATGTTACCGCGATCAATGCGACCAACGCCACGCAAACCGGGCAAATCACGGCGCTGCAGGGTCAGACAGCCTCGCTGTTCGATCTGACCGATGTCAATCGCCGCGGAATTCGGAAAGCCAATGAAGGCGTGGCGATGGCGCTTGCGATGGAATCGCCATCGCTTCCTGCAGGCACCAATTTCGCGGTGTCGGGCGGGATCGGCTATTTTGAGAAGCGTTCGGCGGCCACAACTGCCTTTACGGCGCGGGTCAGCGAGAAGGCGTCGATTTCGGCCGGTATCGGTGTGGGGCTCAACACCGGAGAAGTGGGCGCACGCGGCGGCTTCCAGGTGGCTTGGTAATATCGATCATGGTGTTGCGTAACATAGGGCCGGGGCGTTACGCTCCGGCCCGTCTCGCCTGGGCCGTCGCAAGTGCAATCGCATGTTCTGCTGTGCCCGTTTCAGCGCAGCAGGCACCCAGGCCCCCGGTGTCTGCCGTTCCAGTGCCAGGAGAGCTTGAACTCGCCAAAATGATCTGGTCGACGATGTCGGCGGTCGATCATGCCAATCAGGCGGGGAATTACTCGGTGCTCCGCGATCTTGCGGCTCCGGGTTTCCAGATCAACAACGATCCGGCGCGGCTCGCCGAAATCTTCGCCAGCCTGCGCGCCAGCCGGGTCGATCTGTCGAACACCTTGCTGCTTGCACCGACCTATCTTTCTGCGCCGCAGATGGTTCAGCCCGATGTGCTTCGGGTGCAGGGGTATTTCGGGTTGCGACCCACCGCAATCAATTTCGAGCTGCTGTATCAATGGGTTGGCGGTCGCTGGCGGCTCTTCGGTGTTTCGATCAGCCCAGCTTCGATTGCAACACAACAGCCGGGACCACCTGTCGCTGCGCCATCACCGCCCCGGGCGGCTCCACCAAAGCGGAACTGAACTTCTTGCGCTTGGCTTGCGGGCGCAGGTCCGGCCCGCTAAGGCACCCGACACCGGCGTACAGGAGTGTAGCTCAGCTGGTAGAGCATCGGTCTCCAAAACCGAGGGCCGGGGGTTCGAGCCCCTCCACTCCTGCCACGTCGGAGCAAGCCGGATGGCAAGCCATCCGGCGCTTCGCGACAGCGAACGCCATCGCAGCACGTGCCGTCACGGGGTTTTCCTGCGTGATGCTTGGCGGAAGACATGCGTTTGCTGATGCCGATATTCGACGAACCGAAACCGCGTTTGCCTTGGCAACCTGCCGTGCACACAGCATGATGGTGTGAAGGAGACCGCATGGATTCGACCGTTGCACATCTGCGATCCGCGTTAATAATGGTTCAGTGGCCACTTCGTTATGATCGATAGGCCGCTCGATCGCGTGACGGTCACGCGGTTCGGTATCGCAGTCGGCCCGCTTGCGATCGTCGGTTTGCCTTTCACGATCTATCTGCCGCCCTATATTGCCGAAGGGGGCGTTATTCCCGTGGCGCTGGTCGGCACGATGTTCGCCCTTTGCACCTTATGGGACGGGCTGATCGACCCGGCCATCGGGACGGTCATCGACAAGGTAAAGCACGGACCCGCCCCGCACCGGCGGTGGATGTCTATCGGCGCCGCGCCAATGCTGATCCTGCTGACCCTGATCGTGACGATCGGTGACACGCTTCCGATCTACTTTCTATTGCCATTGATGCTGATCTTCTATTCGTCGAACAGCCTTTACGATGTCGCGCATCTGGCATGGGGATCGGCTCTGGCGTGCAATCCTGACGATACAGCCCGGCTGTTCGGTGCGCGCGAATGGTCGGCCAAATGGGTGCTGATTGCAGCATTTGCTGCACCTGCACTTGCCCAGTTGCTCATACCCGGGCTGAGCATGCAGGGCCGGATCATTGCCTATGCCAGCCTTTGCCTTTTGGCGCTTCCAGTGGCTTTGGTGGCGATTGCGAAGTTGAAGCCCGGCGGCGACACCCCCGTTGAAACCGGCAGCGGGATCGGCTGGCGCGCCGAAATCGCGGCCACTTTGGGCTTCCGCCCGCTCATTCTGGTGGTCATGGTGCAGTTTCTCAACGCCTTCGCCTTCGGGTCGTTAACGGCGCTGTTCGTCTTTTATGCAGATGGCGTGCTCGGGCTCGATAACCGGTCTTCGGTGCTGCTGTTCGCAACATTTATCGGCGGCGCAATCTTTACGCCATTCTGGATCTGGGCAGCGCGAAAGTTCGGGAAAGCGCGCATGATGATCGGGATGGGGCTGTGGCTGATCGCGGTGCTTTCGAGTGCCAATGTCATATCGTCGAACAATATCGTGCATGCCGGAATCTTCTCGGCGGTCCTCGGCAGCGGCTTTGTCGGGCTGTTGTTCATTCATGGCTTGATCGCCGATCTGATACCCGAAGATACGCTGCGTTGCGGGCGCGACCGGACAGGGTTTCTGTTCGCGATCCTTCATGTCCTGCAAAAGGCGGGCACGGCAAGCGCCATTGCCGTCAGCTATGGTGCGCTCGACCTGATCGGCTTCGATGCCAAGGATGCAGCGGCAAGCGCTGACAGCATTCTGATGCTGTTCACAGGCCTTCCCACGCTCGCGTGGGCGGTGATGATCCTGATCCTGTTCGGCCTGCTCCGCCGCCCCGCGCTTGCATTGGCACGCGAGTCGCATTAGGGCCGCGGCATCCCCACATCAGGATCGCTGTGCCGGATTTTTCCGGCCCCGAGAAACCTTGGGCGAAACTGTGGTGGAAAAGGAGCAAGGGCAAACATGGCACGCGTGTCACCAGGCAAATTCATCCGTGAAGTCCGCGCAGAAACCGCGCGCGTCACTTGGCCCACGGGCAAGGAAACCGTCCAGACGACGATCATGGTGATGATCATGGCGATGATCCTTGGCATCTTCTTCTTCGGCGTCGACAGCTTCTTCCGCTGGATCGTGCAATCGCTCCTCGCCCTCGTTTGATTGGACGGACTTAACACGTGGCACGCTGGTACATCATTCACGCATATTCGGGTTTCGAGAACAAGGTGCGCGAGGCAATTCTGGCCGACGCGACGCGGATGGGGCTTGAGGCGTTTGTCGAATCGGTCGAAGTGCCGACCGAAACCGTGACCGAAGTGCGCCGGGGCAAGAAGATCCAGGCCGAACGCAAATTCTTTCCGGGCTATGTCCTTGCCAAGCTGTCGATGACCGACGATGTTTATCATCTGATCAAGGATCAACCCAAGGTCACAGGGTTTTTGGGCGCGAACAACAAGCCGCAGCCTATCAGCGAAACCGAAGCAGCCCGAATCCTCAATACCAAGGAAGCCGCAGCTGCCGCACCCAAGGCGCGCATTTCGGTCGATTATGAGATCGGCGATCAGGTCAAGGTCTTGGATGGGCCGTTTGCCAGCTTCAATGGCCTTGTCGAAGAAATCGATTTCGACAAGGGCCGGGTCAAGGTGTCGGTCTCGATCTTCGGGCGCCCGACGCCGGTCGAGCTTGAATTCGAACAGGTCGAACGCGCCAAATAAGCGGGCGGCGGAAGCAGCTGGCGGTTGCTATTCGTCATCTCGCCAAACGGCCGGACGGAGGGTCGCCAGAGCGAACCCGACCGGAAGCGATGCTGACCGCAGGTCACCGCGCGGGATTTACTCCCGTGCATTTGCCCACTAAGGGCGCACTTCCGTTTTACGGAAACTCATCGCGGGAGGCCTTAAGGCTGCTTGACCGCTAAACTTGAAAGAGAGTGAACATGGCCAAAAAGATTACCGGCTATATAAAATTGCAGGTGCCTGCCGGCGCTGCCAACCCATCGCCTCCGATCGGCCCCGCATTGGGCCAGCGCGGCGTGAACATCATGGAATTCTGCAAGGCTTTCAACGCTGCGACGTCGGACCTTGAAAAGGCGATGCCGATTCCAACGATTATCACGGTGTTTGCCGACAAGAGTTTTTCGTTCGTCACAAAGAGCCCGCCTGCGACGTTCCTGATCAAGAAGGCGCTAGGGCTAAAGAGCGGCTCGAAAGAGCCCGGCAAGGTTTCTGCCGGGTCGATCAAAATGTCGCAGCTTGCCGAAATCGCGCAGGTCAAGATGGCCGATCTCAACGCAAATGATTTGGACGCCGCGACGCAGATCATTGCAGGGTCCGCCCGCGCGATGGGCCTCGAAGTGGTGGAGGGTTGACCGCATGACATTCCAGAGCAAAAAAGCAAAAGCCCTAGGTTCGGCAATCGACCGTGAGAAGTTGCATGGCGTCGATGAAGCAATCGGGCTGATCAAAGCCAATGCGACATCGAAATTCGATGAAACGATCGAAGTCGCGATCGCGTTGGGTGTCGATCCCCGTCACGCCGATCAGATGGTGCGCGGCGTCGTGACGCTGCCCAAGGGCACGGGTAAAACTGTTCGCGTCGGTGTGTTTGCACGTGGAGACAAAGCCGATGAGGCCCGCGCTGCGGGTGCTGATGTCGTTGGCGCCGAAGACCTGCTCGAGATCGTTCAGGGCGGCAAGATCGAATTCGAACGCTGCATCGCGACGCCCGATATGATGGGTCTGGTCGGACGGCTCGGCAAGGTGCTCGGCCCCAAGGGTTTGATGCCCAATCCGAAGCTGGGTACCGTTACTCCTAATGTCGGCGAGGCGGTCAAGGCAGCCAAGGGCGGCCAGATCGAGTATCGCGTCGAAAAGGCGGGGATCATCCACGCCGGAATCGGCAAGGCAAGCTTCGATGCGGCAGACCTGCGCACCAATTTCGACGCGCTTGTCGATGCAGTGGTCAAGGCAAAGCCAACAGGTGCCAAGGGCAAATATCTGCGCAAGGCTTCGGTCAGCTCGACGATGGGCCCCGGGGTGAAGATCGACGTCGCGGAGCTTTCGGCGGCGTAACCGGTTGACGGACAGGTCGGGGCGCGCCCCAACCCGTTCGTCATGCCGCTTTATTGATCGTCAGCGTTTTCAGGGCGCGGCGGAAGCCGATCGATGATGTTTGCAGCAACGTCTCGACATCTTCGGCGGTGAGCGCCGGCGCGAATAAAAACCCCTGTCCAAAATCGCAACCGAGCTGGCGGAGAAACCGAGCCTGTTCGGTTGTTTCGATGCCTTCGGCCACGACATATTTCCCAAGCCCGTGCGCCAGGCTGATGATTGCGCGAACGATCAGCGCGCTGGCCTCGTCATCGGGAAGCGCCCGCACGAACGACTGATCGATCTTCAGCGCGTCGATCGGGTAACGCGTCAGGTGGACAAGCGACGCAAAGCCTGTACCGAAATCGTCGAGAGCCACACCGACACCAGCCGTGTGCAAGGTCTTCAGCGTCGCCGACACCCGCTCTCCATCGCGGCTGAGCACCACATTTTCCGTAACCTCGACCTGCAGTCTGGACGCGGCGACGGCGTTGTTTTCGAGTGTGGTGATGATCCGCCGGGCGGCATCGCTGGCACGAAACTGCTCACCGCTCAGATTGACGGCAATCCGGCGATAATCGATGCCAGAGGCGTCCCATTTGCCCATTTGGTCGATCGCCAGCGAAAGAACCGCGTCGCCGAGCACCGGACCAACGATGGGATCGTCGAATGCCGCCCCGAAGCTCGCTGGAAGTAGCAGCCCCAGAGTGGGATGCTGCCAACGCAGCAAGGCTTCGAATCCGTTGACCGACCCTGTGCGAAGGTCGATGATCGGCTGGTAGAAAAGCACGAACTCGCCGCGTTCCACGCCGGTATGGACGCGGCCGACAATATCGCGCAACCCTTCGAAATTGGTGCGCATCGTCTGGTTGTAGAAAGAGTAACGTCCGCGCCCCGAAGCTTTGGCCTGGTACAGCGCAAGATCGGCGTTGCGATACAGGTCTGTGGCATGTTGATCCTCGATCGGATGAAGCGCCGCACCGATGCTCAGGCTAAGGGTGCGGACCTCGCGGCGATAGCGCCACGGCGCTTCGAGCGAGCGGTAAATAGCCTCGATCACCCGGCCAACCGCAACGGCGCTGACATTGGCCATGACGATTGCAAATTCATCGCCCCCCAGCCGCGCAATCGTATCGGTCGACCGGACACAGCCGCGCAATCGCACGGCGATTTCGGTGATCGCGGCATCGCCGGCTTCATGCCCCAGCGTGTCGTTGACATCCTTGAGGTGATCGAGGTCGATCAGCAACAATGCGGTGAATCGGCCATCGCTGCGTCCGGCGATCGCCGTGTCGAGCCGATCGTTGAACTGCGACCTGTTGGCAAGCCCGGTGAGCGCATCGTGATAGGCGAGGTGATGAGCCCGCTCCTCGGCGACGCGCCGGTCGGTCACATCCTGAACTGCGCCCGAGATACAGGTTACCGTCTTTCCCGATAGCGTGGGCCTGCCCATGACACGTGCCCAGCGCCGTTCTCCCCCCGGCAGGATAATCGGGTGTTCAAAGGCGAATTCCTTACCAGTTGCGCTTGCGGCTTTGACGGTGGCCGTGATCTCATCGCGGACGGCGGGATCATAACGATCGATCGTTACCTGAAGCGAGGGCAGTGTGTCCGCCCCGACGCCATAGATGCGAAATACTTCCGCACTCCAATGCATTTCGCTGGTGTCGATATGATATTCCCACCATCCGACATTGGCGAGCCGGCTGACCAGCGTGCTGCGAATATTGTAGCTGCGCATCCTTTGCATCTGGCGCCGCGCGCGTTGAAGCTCGCGTTTCAGGCGTTGTTCGAGATCGCGTCGTTGCAATTCGCTCGCCGCAAGGCTCGCCAGTTCCGCCAGAAGCGCTTGTTCGTGCGGGGCAAGATGCCGCGGTTCGGGCCCGATCACGCACAAGGTCCCAACGCGATGGCCCTCCTCCACCGCCAGCGGGAATCCCGCGTAGAACCGGATTGCAGGTTCGCCTGTCACCAGCGGGTTATCGGCAAAGCACGGGTCTTTGCTGGCATCGTCAACGATGAGCGGCGAATCGGATTTAATTGCGTGGCTGCAAAACGCCACGTCGCGCGGGGTTTCGCTGACGTCGATACCATGTCGCGCCTTGAACCACTGCCGGTCGGAATCGATCAGCGAAATCAACGAGATCGGCAGGTCGAGACTTTCTGCTGCAATCTGGCACAGCCTGTCGAAGACCGGTTCGGGCGGGGTATCGAGGATGTTGAGCCGTTTGAGCGCCGCAAGCCGACTGCCCTCGATCTCTCTGTCTTTAACAAGCGAACTCATTACGCATTTTCCCTTCAACTGCGGGGACTTACACCCTGCATGTCTGGGCCTGCGCAGTTAAGGCATTACTAACATGGATTAATAATCGCCGATAATTTCGGCGCGGAACGGAGCGAATAACGACGAGTTGAGGAAGTGACTTTCGCGTTTACGCGGCGAGCGCATATTCGCCATCGATTGTAACGGGCTCGGCGGCGGCAGGCTGGGGGGCGACATCGCGCGGAGTGATCGTAATGACTTCACCCGCGAGCGCAACTGTCCGTGGGGCACTTCGCACCAACAAACGCGACACCAACACCATGCCGCCGAGTACGAAATAACTGGCAATCACCACAACCGGATTCAGCACCAGCACCGCACCGAATGCGACCCGCAGCCAATTTGGGTTGAACCCGAAATCCTGGCCCACCGCCTCACAAATACCAAGCATGGTATCTTCGCGGCCGAAAAACACGGGCTTGTTCGGGGCAGTGGTCATGATGTGTGTCCTGTGATGTTATTGCTGTTGGCATTGCCTAAGCAGTCGCCGTGCCAGATACCCGTTAACGTGAGGTTTCGGCCATTCGCTGCATTGCACAATGCATATAAGTAGTGGATTGCAACCGATCAAGTTACGATAAGCTGGGAAAATCTACCACTTATTGGCGCGAGTTGACTCTGGGAGGCTTGAGCGTCGCAAGGACTTGACCATATGCTGATTCGCGCTATTGGCGCTGGCTTCCGCGACACGGCTACAGCTGCGCCGCGGTGCCGTCCGAGACAGTTGGTGCACTGCATGTTAATGCGGCGCTTAATTTCCAGCCGAGACGGGGAAACGAGATTTCCAGCCGTGCGTCCGCAAAGGTCCGCGTGCCCCGATCCCCATTCCCCCAGGACAAACGTGAACCGCTTGCGCGGAGCCACAGGCTTTGCGTCGGCATATATGGAGAATGGCATGGATCGTGCTCAAAAACCCGCGCTGGTCGAAGAGCTGAACCGCACCTTCAACGAGGTTTCCGTGGTGGTCGTCACTCGGAACCTTGGCCTCACCGTCGCGCAATCGACTGCGTTGCGGCTGAAGATGCGTGACGCTGGTGCCCAGTATAAGGTCACGAAAAACAGCCTCGCCAAAATTGCAACCAAGGGCACTGTGTACGAATCGATCGGCGATCTGCTGACCGGTCCGATTGCACTGGCCACATCGAAAGACCCGGTGGCCGCCGCAAAGATTGCCGTCGAGTTTGCCAAGACCAACGATCGGCTTGAGATCGTCGGCGGCGCGATGGGGATTACGCTCCTTGATGCAGATGGCGTGAAAGCATTGGCAACAATGCCATCGCTTGATGAATTGCGCGCCAAGCTCGTGGGCCTGATCCAGGCACCTGCGACCAAGATCGTGCAAATCGTTCAGGCGCCCGCTGGCCAGTTGGCCCGCGTGTTGGGCGCTTATGCGACCAAAGAAGCTGCGTGACCTTTTTGACCCTAAAGACTTTATCGGAGACATAAAATGGCTGATTTGAACAAGATTGTAGAAGAACTTTCGGCGCTGACCGTGATCGAAGCGGCAGACCTTTCGAAGATGCTCGAAGAAAAATGGGGCGTCTCGGCTGCTGCTGCGGTCGCTGCACCAGCTGCGGCTGCTGCAGCGGCACCCGCCGTTGAAGAGCAGACCGAATTCGACGTGATCCTGACAGGTGACGGTGGCAACAAAATCGCCGTTATCAAGGAAGTCCGCGCGATCACCGGCCTCGGCCTGACCGAAGCCAAGGCCGCTGTGGAAGCCGCGCCAAAGGCGATCAAGGAAGGCGTGTCGAAGGACGAAGCGCAGAAGACGATGGCACAGCTCGTTGCCGCAGGCGCGACTGTCGAACTCAAGTAAGCCGCAGGGCGGGCACGGCGCATACTGCGCTGCCCTCGCCCTTAGGCCGGCCAGCGGCGCAAAGCGTCCGTCTGACGTCACGGGATTTACTCCCGTGACAGCCCCAGCCAAGAAAAACAGAAAAGGGCGGCCCCACCCGGAGCCGCCCTTTTTCGTTGCGACCGCCGCGACCCGCGATAAACTCAGGATCATGACCGAAAACGCCGACCTTGCGAGCCTTGTCCGCACCATCCCCGATTATCCAAAGCCGGGCATCCTGTTCCGCGATGTTTCGACGCTGATCCTCGATGGCCCCGGTTTTCGCGCGAGTATCGACCGGCTCGCCGAAACCTTCGATCCCGACGAAATCGACCTGATCGCCGGCATCGAGGCGCGCGGCTTCATCGTGGCGTCGGCGCTGTCCTACGCGCTGACCAAGGGCAAGATCATGCTGCGCAAACCCGGCAAGCTCCCGGGGGCCAAGACCGGAATCGATTATGCGCTTGAATATGGTACCGACCGGATCGAACTGCATCAAGGGCATGTCAGCCCTGGGCAGCGCGTTCTGCTGGTCGATGATCTGATCGCGACTGGTGGCACCGCGCTCGCCGCGGTCAGCCTGTTGCGCAGCGAAGGGGCCGAGGTCACGCAGGCACGCTTCCTGATCGATCTGCCCGATCTTGGCGGGGGCGAAAAGTTGCGCGGTACAGGGGTGGCGAATTGCAGCCTGCTCGCCTTCCCCGGGCATTAACTCACCCCTCGATCTTGAAGCTCAACCCCGCATGCGCTTCGAGCCGCGCCAGCAACGGCGCAGCGATGATTGCACCTGGCACGACTATGCCGCCATCGGTCTGGGTTTCGACCAGCGTCAATGCAGTCTCGGCGATCATCTTGCTCGTCGATCCATAGCCGGGATCGCGATCGCCCCTGACGGTGGCGCGCACGGTGCGGCCATCGGGATATTCGCCGGTAAACGCGATGTCGTAAAACCCGTTGTCGCGCTCCTCCTTCGATGGTCCGTCGCCGGGTTTGAGCTTCGAATCGCCGAACGGATTGGCCTTGGCGACCGCTTCGGCCATCGCCTTGCCCGCCGCGCCGATGGTGGTCATCATCATCTCGTCATAGACGAAATCGGTGCCATAGGCGTGGCCCTGAAGCATGTTCGCGCGGTGGACATTCTTGGTGTTGATCGGGGCCATGACGAACGGCACCGCCCAGCCGCCCATCGCGCTGTCATATTCGGGGATCAGGCCCGAAGGCTGCGACGGGCCTTCGAAGCCGGGCGTGAGCGCAAACGAGGATTTGAGGAGGCCGATGATCTTGGGGTTCTTCGCGGCCGCCTTCATCGTTTCGGTGAGGCTGGCGATCGTCCCGCCCGAAGCGCCGCCCTGCATCCTGATCACGCGGCATTTGACGCGCGGCGCAGGGGAACCGTGGCGCTTGACCGCTTCCTGCTGGAGGAACCAGACGCCAAGATCGAACGGGATCGAATCGAACCCGGCCGAAAACACGATGCGCGCGCCGGTCGCCTTGGCGGTGGCATCGTGCGCGTCGATCATTTCGCGCATCCACGCAGGTTCGCCACACAGATCGGTATAATCGGTGCCGGTTGCGGCACATGCGGCGACGAGCTTGGCACCATAAAGCTGATACGGCCCGACGGTTGTCAGCACGACACGGGTGCGGTTGCACATTGCCTCGAGTCCTGCGCTGTCATCCGAATCGACCGCGACCAGCGGCGCGTCGGCAGG
>JANPIQ010000220.1:0-5920 GCA_031425075.1 Sphingomonadales bacterium | reverse complement strand
ACGCTTGCCGAAACGCGCGAGACGATCCGTCAGGCCGGGCTTGCCGCGCAGCAATTATCGGCACTGACTGGAACGACCAACACACTGCTCAACGAAAGCGGCCGCCCGATGATCGAGGATTTGCGCAAAACCGCAGCGTCTGCGCAGAGGAGTATGGCGAGCCTAGATGCGGTGCTCGCCGATGCGCGCCCCGGGGTGCAGGCGTTTTCGAAGCAGACGATCCCCGAAGTGGGGCTGCTGGTTCGTGATCTGCGTTCGATGTCCGAATCGCTGGGCTCGGTTGCCCAAAAGCTCGATCAGGGCGGGGCAGGGTCGCTCATCGGATCGCCCGCATTGCCCGATTACAAGCCTGGGAGGGCTGAAAAGTGAAACATGCCATAGCATTGATCGTTGCCGCGACTGCCCTATCGGGCTGCGTCCGTTTCGGGGCCGAGCCGCCGCCCTCGCTGCTCACGATCACGTCTGCCGAACAGCGCGCCGCCGATAGCGAGCGGACTGTGGTGGCGGGCGAGGCGATCACCGTTTCGGTTCCGCTGGTGCCGCAGTCGCTTGCCAACACACGAATGGCAGTCGCCGATGGCGGGACGAGTGTTGCCTATGTCAAGGACGCTGTCTGGACCGAGCCCCCCGCACGGCTGTTTCAGCGGGTCCTGTCAGATACGATTGCGGCCAAATCGGGCAAGGTCGTTCTCGATCCGCGCCAGTTTAGCCTTGACCCCGGCATCGTCGTAAGCGGCCAGCTGTCGCAATTCGGGCTCGACGCGCGCACCAACGAAGCGGTGATCGTGTTCGAAGCCGCCGTCAGCAGCGATCGCGGGCAGCGGGTCCGCACGCGCCGTTTCGAAGCTCGCGAACCGGTGAGCGAGATCAAGCCGTTACCGGCCAGCGCGGCCCTCAATACCGCCGCCAACCGCATCGCTGGCGAGATCGCCGCCTGGATTGGGTGAGCCGCTGGTATCGGGAAGCAGGAACTTGATCTTGCGCGTGGTAAAATCGACCGACACCCGGCGGAATGCTTTGAGCGTTTCGATGCCAAGCAGCATCGAAGGCTTACGGCTCAGCCCGAAGATGCGGAACGGATGTGCTTCGGCAAACGACACAGCTAGATTTCCCATTGCAACGCCCCCGATCCGAACGCGATCGACGATGGTGTAATCGGCGGGCGTTCGCTGACCCAGCACATCGATCATGTCCACGCGCTTGACCTGGCCTTCCTTGCCACCGCGCGTCAGCAGCCCGCGCAGCCGCGCATTGCCGACCGTATTCTGCGCGCCTGTATCGACCACGACCGAGATGGGTTGCCCGGCGGCATCGGCATCGACCATCACTAATTGTCCCAGACGATTACGAGCGGTAACGACGATCAGCTCTCCGTCGGCAATTTTGGCTTCGGGTGCCGATGATGGTTCGACCCGCATCGTCCCTGCGGGGAAATCCATGATGATCCGCTGACCCTTGAGGCTGTCGATCCCGAGCAGCCCGTCCGCCCCGACGTTGCGGTAGGGCAGGGCTGCTGCGCGCACGTTGCGTGAATCGATGTTGGAAAACGCGACGCTGTCGATCTTGACGATGTTGACCTGCGCCGAGCCACCCATGGCATGAAGCCGCGCTTTTCCCGCTTCGGGAAGCCCGAGCCGTTCGGCAAGTTCAGCCGAAATTACCGTACGATCGGCCCCTGTATCGATCACGAATTCGAACGGACCTTGGCCATTGACCATCACGGGGATCGTCAATCGTTGCGCAAGATCGAGCCCTGTGGTGACGGTATCAGAGGCGCTCGCGACAGGAGGCGGCGGCGCAATCGTTTCGGCGATGGCGGCAGAAGGCATCAAAGCAAGTATCAAGGCTATGCGGGCGCGCATGGCAATTCCTCTTTCGTCCATCAACCCTCGAACGCTGGCGTAGCACCTTCACTCTCGCGCCACCAGTGGTTGCCTTTTTGCAGCAGATGCGCCCATAGCGGCGGCCAGTTTCTGCGAGGGGGCCATGACCAACAGTTTCGATAAATCGCGCCTGCCCAGCCGCCATGTTTCGGTGGGGCCCGAACGCGCGCCGCACCGCAGCTATTATTACGCCATGGGGCTGACCGCCGAAGAAATCGCGCGGCCTTTTGTCGGCGTCGTTTCGGCAGGCAATGAAAGTGCGCCGTGCAATACCACGCTCGATGCGCAGGCCGATGTCTGCCGCAAGGGGGTCGAACAGGGTGGCGGGATGCCGCGCCGGTTCAACACAATCACGGTGACAGACGGCATCGCGATGGGGCATCAGGGAATGAAATCCTCGCTGGTGAGCCGCGAGGTAATTGCCGATTCGATCGAACTTTCGGTGCGCGGGCATTGTTACGATGCGCTTGTTGGCTTTGCTGGGTGCGACAAATCGCTGCCGGGGATGATGATGGCGATGCTGCGGCTCAATGTGCCGAGCATCTTTGTCTATGGTGGGTCGATCCTGCCGGGCCGGTATGAGGGCCGCGACATCACGGTCAAGGACATGTTCGAAGTGGTTGGCCGCTATGCCGCGGGGCAATGCCCGCTCGAAGAGGTCGATGCGATGGAGAAAGTTGCCTGCCCCGGCCATGGCGCGTGCGGCGGGCAGTACACCGCAAACACCATGGCGTGCGTGGGGGAGGCTATCGGGCTTTCGCTTCCCAATTCGAACATGGTGCCCGCGCCCTATTCATCGCGCGAACAGATCGCGCATGCCGCAGGCGTGCAGGTGATGGATTTGCTCGCAAGGAACATTCGCCCGCGCGACATCTGCACGCGGGCTGCGTTCGAAAATGCGGCACGGATCGTCGCGGCGACCGGCGGGTCGACCAATGGCGGGCTCCATCTGCCCGCCATGGCGCATGAGGCGGGGATCGAATTCGACCTGTTCGACGTTGCCGAGATCTTCAAGAACACGCCCTGGCTCGCCGATCTCCAGCCCGGGGGGCATTATGTCGCCAAAGACATGTATGAAGCGGGCGGCGTTTATATGCTGATGAAGACGATGCTTGGCGAAGGGTTGCTTCACGGCGACTGCCTGACGGTGACGGGGCGGACGCTTGGCGAGAATATCGATCAGGTGACGTGGAACCCCGATCAGCAAGTAATTTATCCTGCCAATGCGCCGATCACGCCCAACGGCGGTGTCGTGGGCCTGCGGGGGTCGCTTGCGCCCGATGGGGCAATTGTCAAAGTGGCGGGCTTGCACGAATTGCGTTTTGAAGGCCCGGCGCAGGTATTTGATTGCGAAGAGGATTGCTTTGCTGCCGTCGAGGCACGGACGATTGCCGAAGGGTCGGTGATCGTCATCCGCTACGAAGGGCCTAAGGGCGGGCCGGGCATGCGCGAGATGCTGTCGACGACGGCAGCGCTTTACGGACAGGGGTTGGGCGAAAAGGTCGCGCTGATCACCGATGGGCGCTTCTCAGGCGCAACGCGTGGTTTTTGCATCGGCCATGTCGGGCCCGAAGCGGCAGAAGGCGGGCCGATCGCGCTGATCGAAAACGGCGATCGGATCGTGATCGATGCCGAAGCGGGAACGATCGACCTGATGGTCGATGCCGGTGCGCTCCAACGCCGCAAGGCTGCGTGGGAACCGCGACGCCACGATTACCAGTCGGGTGCGCTGTGGCGTTATGCACAGACTGTCGGCCCTGCGTATAAGGGCGCGGTCACTCATCCCGGTGGACAGGCAGAAACGCATGTCTTTGCGGATATATAACGTTGGCGCGATTTTGATGCTGGCTGCATGCGGCGGGGCTGACGGTGCCGATAGCCGTGAAGCTGGGGTTGAGCGCATCGTCTGTGCGTTTGCGGGAGACGATGGCTTTTCGCAAAGCTGCACGATCGAGCAGTCACAAGGCGCCCAAGGCACGATGTTGACGATCAGGCATCCCGACGGTGGCTTCCGGCGTCTTGCGGTCACAGCCGATGGGCGCGGAGTGATGGCTGCAGATGGCGCCGAAGCCGCGATCGTGACCCCGCTTGCCCAAGGGCTGATCGAGGTTCGGCTGGGTGATGCGCGCTATCGCCTGCCTGCAACCGTAAAGGCCGCGCAATGACACCGCTTTCGGGCCCAGTCCTGACGGCCGCGCAGATGCGTGAGGCCGAATCCCGCGCGATCGCCGTGGGCACGTCGGCCGAAATGCTGATGGAGCGCGCAGGCGCCGCGATTGCCGAGGCGGTATGGCGGTTCGGCGGCGCTCGCGAAACACTGATCGCATGTGGTCCCGGCAATAATGGCGGCGATGGGTATGTTGCGGCAAGACTGCTTGCGGCGCGTGGAGTGACGGTGCGGGTGGCCGCACTGCGTCCTCCGCGCGCTCCGGCTGCGGTTGCTGCGGCGTCGCTGTGGACAGGGCCCGTGGAAAGCCTGGCCGATGCGGGTTCTGCCCCGGTGCTGATCGATGCGCTGTTTGGAACGGGCTTGCGCCGCCCGCTCGATTTCGACGACGCCGATGCGCTCGGACGGCTCAATGCCGAGGCCAGCTTTACCCTCGCTGTCGATTTGCCGAGCGGGGTAGGTACCGATGACGGGCGAGACATGGGGGCGATTACCGCCGATTACACGCTTGCCTTGGGCGCGCTCAAGCCAGCCCATGTCCTCCATCCCGCGATGCGGCTTTGCGGGCAGATTGCCGTGGCCGATTTGGGTGTGCCTTTGGCATCGCTGGTCAGCGTCCTCGATACGCCGTCTCTGGGCAGGCCGGGACCTGATTCGCACAAGTATCGGCGCGGAATGGTCGCTGTGATTGCAGGGGCCATGCCCGGGGCTGCGATGCTGGCGGCGAAAGCGGCCATGCGTGTGTCAGGCTATGTGGTGCTGTGCAACGGCGGTGCGGGCGGGCCTGACGCGCTGGTGCGGCGTGACTGGATCGACATTGCTGCCGATTCGCACGTCGCAGCGCTGTTGATCGGGCCGGGGTTGGGGCTGAATGCCGATGCACAAAGCGCATTGGCACGGGTATTGGGCAGCATTCACCCGCTGGTGCTCGACGCCGATGCGCTGCGGTTGCTCACAGCAGACACGCTGGGGCAGCTTTATGGGCGCGACATGCCGAGCGTGCTGACACCGCATGCCGGAGAGTTCGCCGCGCTGTTCGGGCAAAGCGGCGCAAGCAAAATCGATCGCGCCCGCGACGCTGCGGCCAAAACGCGGACCACAATCATATTCAAGGGGGCCGACACCGTCATCGCAACGCCCGATGGCCGGGTCGCGGTATCTTCCGACGCCCCGGGCTGGCTCGCAAGTGCCGGGACGGGTGATGTGCTGGCAGGGATAGTTGCCGGGTTGCTGTCGGGCGGCATGTCTCCCTTCGATGCCGCCAAGGCTGCCGTGTGGTTGCATAGCGATGCCGCAAGGCGCGCCGGCCCTGCACTGATAGCAGACGATCTGGCGCAGCATTTACCCGCAGCAATTGCGGGCTGCCAGTGAGCGGTCGCATCGTTCGTCTGGCAGCGCGCGGTGACGGGGTCAGCGAGTCCGGTGCGTTTGTGGCAGGGGCAGCTCCCGGCGATCTGGTATCGGGCGATGGCAACCTTGTCGCAGGTCCGCACCGGCAAAAGCCCCCTTGCCGCCATTTCGGGCGCTGTGGAGGCTGCCAGCTCCAGCATGTCGATGCGGCGAGTTACGCCGGTTTCGTAGAACAGCGGATCGCTGACGCGCTTTCGGCACAGCGGCTCAGTGCGCCAATCCGGACACCGATTATTTCGCCGCCACACAGCCGCAGGCGGGCGGCATTGCGCGCGACGCGGCGTGGCAAGCAGGTGGTGCTCGGTTACGCGGAGGAGAAATCGCACACGCTGGTGGATCTTGCCGAATGCCCGGTGCTTGCCCCTGAACTGGTCGCGCTGGTCAAGCCGTTGCGCACTTTGCTGGGTCTGATCCTGCCCGACGGTGACTCGGTCGTGGCCCTGATGGACGATGTCGATCT
>JANPIQ010000219.1:0-18520 GCA_031425075.1 Sphingomonadales bacterium | reverse complement strand
CAAGATTATCGTCGACACCTATGGTGGTGCCGCCCCGCACGGCGGCGGCGCGTTTTCGGGCAAGGACCCGACCAAGGTCGACCGCTCGGCGGCGTACATCACCCGCTATCTGGCGAAGAACATTGTCGCGGCAGGGCTTGCCACACGCTGCACGATCCAGCTGGCCTATGCGATCGGCGTCTCAAAGCCCTTGTCGCTTTATGTCGATACGCATGAGACCGGCACCGTTGGCGATGATTTAATCGAAGCTGCGATCATGGGGATCGAAAAGCTTGGGGGCCTTACCCCCCGCGCAATCCGCACGCATCTGGGTCTTAACAAGCCGATTTACCGCAAGACGGCGGCCTATGGTCATTTCGGCCGCAAGCCCGAAGGCGACAGCTTCCCATGGGAGCGCACCGATCTGGTGACCGACCTGAAGGCGGCGTTGGCCTAGCCAAATCGGAACGGGGCGCATAAGCAAACCTAATGCGCGCCTATCACGATCTGATGAAGCGAATCCTCGATGAGGGGGTCGAACAAGCCGACCGCACCGGGGTCGGCACGCTGTCTGTGTTCGGGCATCAGATGCGTTTCGATCTCGCCCAAGGCTTTCCGCTGGTCACCACCAAGAAGCTGCATCTGCGGTCGATCATCATCGAACTGCTCTGGTTTCTGCGCGGCGAGACCAACATCGGCTGGCTTAGGGATCGCAAGGTCAGCATCTGGGACGAATGGGCCGACGAGAATGGCGATCTCGGCCCGGTGTATGGCAAACAGTGGCGCAACTGGGAAGGGGCAGGCGGCATCAGCGTCGATCAGATCGCGCTGCTGGTGAAGCAGATCAACGAAAACCCCGCGTCGCGCCGCCAGATCGTGACTGCGTGGAATCCGGCAGAGATCGACCGGATGGCGCTCGCGCCGTGTCACTGCCTGTTCCAGACTTATGTGGCGAACGACAGGCTGTCGCTCCAGCTGTATCAGCGGTCGTGCGTCGTGTTCCTGGGGGTGCCGTTCAACATCGCGTCTTACGCATTGCTGACGCATCTGCTTGCCGATCAATGCGGGCTGGAGGTTGGCGATTTCGTCTGGACCGGCGGCGATTGCCACCTCTATTCGAACCATCTCAAACAGGCGCGGCTGCAACTGACCCGCGACCCGCGCCCGCTGCCGACACTGACGATCACGCGCCGTGCGCCATCGATTGACGCTTATGAATATGAGGATTTTGTCATCGAAGGTTACGACGCGCACCCGCACATTGCGGCGCCGGTCGCGGTCTGATGAACCGGCCCGAAATCGCGCTGATCGTCGCGCGCGCCACGAATGGCGTGATCGGGATCGAAGGCCGGATTCCCTGGCATCTTCCCGCCGACCTCCGCCGGTTCAAGCAGCTGACTATGGGGGCGCCGATGATCATGGGGCGCAAGACATTCGAAAGCCTGCCGGGGCTGTTGCCCGAACGCCGCCACATCGTCGTCACGCGCGATGCTGCTTATGAGGCCGATGGCGCCGAAATCGTCACAAGTTTCAAAGCCGCACTGGCGCGCGCAAATGCGCCGCACGTCTGGGTGATTGGCGGCGCGCAAATCTATGCCGCCGCGCTGCCTTATGCGCAGCGGATAGAGCTGACCGAGGTCCATCGCGATTATGCCGGCGATACGCTGCTGCCGCCGTTCGGGCCCGAATGGCACGAAATGGCGCGCGATCCGCACCCTGCCGATGGCGATCGACCGGCATTCGATTTTATAAGCCTGGCACGCAAAGCCGCATGAAGCGGCTCCTGGCCTGGCTTGCGTTGCTGTCGGGTCTTGCCGCACTCATCTTCTTTGGAATCCTGCCCGGTGTCATTGCCGACCGGATGAACACCGTTACGCCTGTTCCCGACATCGCCAGCCCCCGCGCGCTGGCGCTGCACAAGACGCTGACGATTGCCGATCTCCATGGCGATACCTTGCTGTGGAAACGCTCGCTGCTTGATGCGCATGATGCCGGGCATATCGATCTGGAGCGGCTGCAGGCGGGCAATGTCGCGCTGCAGGTGTTTTCTTCAGTGACAAAGACCCCAAAGGGTCAGAATTACAACAGCAATAGTGCCGATGGCGACAACATCACTTTGCTTGCCATCGCGCAGGGGCAGCCGGTCCGGACCTGGGGGTCGCTGCTCGAACGGTCATTATGGCACGCCGAAAAGCTTCGGCGCGCCGAGGCGGCGTCGCAGGGCGCGTTGCGAATCGTCCGATCGCAGAACGACGTGGTCAATCTGCTTTTCGATCGCGACAGCGCATCGGGGCCGCCGCCGATCGGCGCAGTGCTTTCGATCGAGGGCTTGCAGAACCTTGAGGGCAAACGCGAAAATCTGCAAAAGCTCTACGATGTCGGATACCGGATGGCAGGGCTTGCGCATTTCTTCGACAATGAAGTGTCGGGATCGATGCACGGTGAAAAGAAGGGCGGGCTCACCCCGCTCGGTCGTCAGATCGTTCGCGACATGGAAGCCAAAGGCATGATCGTCGATATTGCGCATGCCAGCCGCATCGCTGTCGCCGAAATCCTTGCGATGGCCGAACGCCCCGTCGTTTCATCGCATGGCGGCGTGCAGGCGACATGCAAGGTCAATCGCAACCTGACCGATGACGAGATCCGCGGAGTCGCGCGGACCGGTGGCGTCGTCGGCATCGGTTACTGGGACGGCGCGATCTGCGACGTCTCGCCCAAGGCGATTGCACGCGCGATCGTCCATGTCCGCGACCTGGTCGGGATCGATCATGTCGGGCTGGGTTCGGATTTCGATGGCGCGGTGACGACGGGGTTCGATGCCAGCCAGCTGGCGCTCGTCACGCAAGCGCTGGTTGATGTAAGATTGACTGACGAGGAGATCGCCAAGGTGATGGGCGGGAATGTGGTCCGGCTGCTCGCGCAGGGCCTGCCGCCAAGATAGCCTGTTCACACACACGCATTTGTGCCACATCGCGTGACGAAGAGCAGGGGATTGCCCAAACGCGTGCAGGTCGTTTCCCAGTCATATGCAGCGCCGCAGCGGGCAAGGCCAGGCGCGGACAGGCCGGGGCAATTGGGCTTCGGGCTGTTCATGCTCATGGTACTGTGCCTGTTGTGCGCACCGTTTTTCATCAACCCGATCGATCGCACTGTGGCCAAGGTCGCCAATGGCGCAATCGATCTGTCGCAGCACCAGCCACTGTCGCGCCCGGTCGCGCTCGAGGGCGAATGGCAATTTACCTGGTTGACACCGCCACTTGTGCCGGGCCAGCCTGCGATGCCAAGTTTTCCGCTAGCGGTCCCTGGGGTGTGGGAAGGCAAGACCACCCCCGGCGGCGTCACGCTCCCGGGCAGGGGTCGTGCGCGCTATTCGCTGGTCATTTCGGGGCTCGAACCGGGGGATTACCGGCTGATTATCCCGACGATCTACATGGCCAACACGCTGGCGATCAATGGCCGCATCGTGGGGCGTCGTGGGGTCGTCGGGACCGATGCCGCCACCACGCGTTATCATTGGCGCAACCATGATGTCGCGTTCGAAGCCGATGGATCGCCGGTCCGTATCGAACTGGAGCTGGCATCGTTCCTGCATCGTGACAGCGGGCTGGAGCAGGTTCCTGTAATCGGACGGCCCCAGCCGATGGGAGACTGGTTCGCACTTCGCTGGGCGCAGGAACTGCTCTTTCACGTCGCCATTGTCCTTCTTGGGCTCTACAGTCTGGTGGCTTTTGCCTTTCGCAAGACCGACCGGTCCTCGCTGGCGTTTGCGGTCTGCTGTTTCGGGCTGCTGCCGTTTTCGGCGATCCTGGGGCTCGACAATCTGCTGCTGATGGCATTTCCCGGGCTTGGCCTGTTGCCGATGATGGCGATCCTGTACCTCTGTACGATCGCCGCGCTGGCCATGTTTCTTTTCTATGCGCATGAATTGTTTCCGCAGGAACAGTTGCGCTGGCCGTTCCGGATCGCCGCAGGGTCGGTGGCGGCTTTGTTCGCGGCACAGGCAGGGGCGCTGCTGACAGGCGACACATGGCTGGCATCGAAAGTCAATTCGGTACTGATCATCGTGATCATGATCGTGTTTGCCTATGTCATCACGGTGCTCGTGCGCGCCGCCTTGCACAGGCGCCCGGGTGCGATGGTGTTCCTGCTCGGGATCATCGTGCTGTTCATGTCTGTCATGATGATGGCGGTCGTCGGCTTCGGGCTGCTCCCCAGCAACCGCGTGCCGGGACTCGATCTCGTCTCGTTCGGCACGCTGATGCTGCTCTTTTCGCACATGGTGGTGCTTGCCGAACGCTGGTCGGTGACGACGCTTGCGGCAGAAGGATTGAGCCGCGATCTGCGCCAGATGATCGAGGTCAATGCGTCGATAACCAGCGAGATCGAGATTGGCGCCGTGCTGAGGCGGATCGTCGAGGGGACGAGCCAGGTTCTCCGCGCCGAACGATCATCGCTGTTCATCTATGATGACCGCAAATATCAGCTCTGGACGATGGTTGCCGAAGGGCTCGACCAGAAAACGATCCGCGTGCCTGCAAACAAGGGCATTGTCGGGCGCTGCTTTGCGAGCGGCGAGGTGACGATTGTCGATGATCCCTATGCTGATCCCGATTTCCTGCGTGAACAGGATGCCGCATCGGGATTCCGCACGCGCAACATGATCGCACTACCGCTGATCACGCGCGACGGGCGCCGGATCGGGGTGTTGCAGGCGCTCAATCACATTGGCGGCGGCAGCTTCAACCGTTCCGATGCTGAATCGATGCGCGCGTTTTCATCGCAGGCCGCAGTCGCGCTCGACAATGCCCGGCTGTTTTCCGAAGTCACCGCCTCGCGCAATTATTCGGCAAGCGTGCTGCGATCGATGTCGAACGGCGTTGTCACCATCGATCGCGGGGGTCGCGTTACAGGGCTCAACGATGCCGCGTGCGCAATCCTGCGGATCGAACAGGAAGGCGTCGAAGCCTATGACTGGCAGACATGGATCGCCGAACACAACACGCTGGTGCTCGATGAAATCCGCAATGTTTCGGCAAGCGGGGTCAGCAAGACCTTGCTCGACATCGATGTGCGCACGGTTCCGGGGGAGGTTATTTCGGCCAATGTTTCGATCGTGCCGCTGATCGGAGAGGCCGAACAGGAAGGGCTGCTGCTGATTGTCGAGGATATCAGTTCGGGCAAGCGGCTCGAAGGTGCGATGCGGCGGTTCATGACGCAAGAAGTGATGGATCAGGTGTTGAGCCAGCAGGGCGATCTCATGTTCGGAACGGCATGCAGCGCGAGCGTGCTGTTTGCTGATATCCGCAATTTCACGACGCTTGCCGAAACGCTGACCCCGCGCGAAACGGTCGACATGCTGAACGAGATCTTCACCGATCTGTTCGATGCCGTGGCCGATTATGGCGGGGTGCTCGACAAATATATCGGCGATGCGGTGATGGCGGTGTTCGGCGCGCCGCTGACACGCGGCGACGATGCGCAGAATGCGGTGCGATCGGCGCTGCGGATGCAGGCAATGATGGAAAGCATCAACAACCGCCGGATGAGTCGTGGCGAGCCGGGCTTGCGGATTGGCATCGGCATTGCCAGCGGTGATGTGGTGGCAGGCACGATCGGCAGCCCCAAGCGGATGGACTACACCGTGATCGGAGATAGCGTGAACCTTGCCGCGCGGTTGCAGGATTTGACCAAAAGCTATGGTTGCGACATTCTGGTGTGCGAACGCACTGCCAAGGCGGTGGCAGGGCTCGCGCCGCTTGAGGAGATCGACCAGATCAAGGTGAAGGGCCGCGTCACCGAAGAACGCATTTTTGCCGTCCACCCCGCAATGGCGACCGCAGCCGCCTGATTGCCGCGCACAAAAGCGGCGCTATAGGCAGGGCAATGCAGCGGCTCGACGGCAATTCACCCATAGCAGAGGCGTTTCGCGGCGGGATCGTTGCCCTCGGCAATTTCGATGGCTTTCATACAGGGCATCAGGTTGTCGCCGGCCGGGCCATCGCCCTGGCGAAGGCGCGCAGGGTGCCTGCGCTGATTGCGACATTCGATCCGCACCCCGTCCGCCATTTCCGGCCCGATGCACCGCCATTCCGGCTGACGACGCTCGATCAGCGGCAGCTTTTGTTTGCAGAGGCCGGTGCCGATGCCATGGTGGTGTTCGGTTTCGGGCCCACGCTTGCCAACGTGACTGCAGAGGCGTTCGTGGCCGACTGGCTTGGCGGGCATCTCGGCGCATCGGGCGTCGTCACCGGGCAGGATTTCACGTTCGGCAAGGGGCGCGGCGGCAATGGCGCTGCGCTGCGCGAACGGGGCGCGGCGCTGGGCATGAGCGTCGATGCCGTAGCGCCAGTGACCGATGGCGATGGCCCGATCTCCTCAAGCCGGATCCGCGACGCGTTAAAGGCTGGCGATTGCGCTATCGCCGCGCGGCTGCTGACGCGTCCGTTCACGGTGGAGGGTATCGTCCAGCATGGCGACAAGAACGGACGGCTGCTCGGCTACCCCACTGCCAATCTCGACATGGGAAGCTATTTGCGCCCGCGATACGGCGTTTATGCGGTGCGCGGGCGACTTGCCGATGGACGCGTGGTCGATGGCGCGGCGAATTTGGGCATCCGCCCGCAATTCGAACCGCCCAAGGAATTGCTCGAGCCGTACTTCTTCGATTTTTCAGGCGACTTGTACGGACAAATGCTCAGCGTCGAATTTCATGGCTTCATCCGCACCGAGGCGAGGTTCGACAGCCTTGATGCCTTGAAGGATCAGATGGCGCGCGATTGCGATACTGCGCGGGCGATGTTGGCACAGCGGTGAGCTTGTGCCGCCGATTGCCCCTCCACCATTCTGCGTCCCCGAACCGTCCCCCCGCGATCGCACTGCAGATGGGGAGGATTGGCAGCATTATCCTCCCCATTTTCACCCGAAATGGGGAGGGGGACCGTGCGAAGCGTGGTGGTGGCGCTAGCTTCGGCGCAAAGCCCCTATCGCGCGAACACGAACGGCGATGGCCCGCGTTCGCGTTCGTTGAAGATCAGCGCACGGCCTTGCGGCGGCGCGGCGCGTTGCGGGCAATCTGGGCGCGTGCAGCGCGTGCAACCAAGCCCGATCGGGGCGGCATCCTGTGCGCCGAGGCTCTTGCCCTTTGCTGCCGCCAGCACACCTGCGAGGCTTGCCTCAACACCGAGGCCGATCGCAAATTCGGGCCGCAGCGCGCCTGCGCGCACACCTTGGGGGGCGACGGTCCGCGATAGCGTGAACCAGCGGCTGCCATCTTCGAGCACCACAAGCTGCGTGATAAGCCGTCCTGGCATCGCGAAGGCTTCGTGCAGTGCCCAATAGGGGCATCGGCCTTCGGCTTCGGCGAGCGGCGCATTGCCCGCGCCTGCAAAGCGCTTCGATGCCTGGCCTGCGCGATCGATCCGCACCATGAAGAAGGGCAAGCCCCGCGCGCCGACGCGCTGCAGCGTCGTCAGCCGGTGCGCGACTTGTTCGAACCCCGCACCGAAACGGCGTTGCAACAGTTCAAGATCATATCCCGTCGCCTCGCACGCGCGCAGAAACCGGCCATAGGGCATCATCAGCGCGGCGGCGAAATAGCTCGTCAGATGGCGGCGATAGAGGCGTTCGGAGGTGCGCTCGGAGAAATTGCCACCGCGCACCAGCGCCTCGATGTCATCCTTCGCTTCGATCTGCGCGAGCTGAAACGCGACGGCAAAGCTGCGGCTGGCAGGATCGAGCAGTTCGGACAATTGGAGCTGGCGCGCGTGGAGGTCGAGCCTGCGCAGCGTATCGGGCATTGCCTCGACCGGCAGGATGCGCACCGCAATCTGGTGCTTGACGCGCAGTCGTTCGGCAATTGCGCCATAAAGGTCGCCTGCGCTCAGCCGCAATTCGTCCGAAAGGCTTTCGGCCATCGCATCAAGATCGGCGAAATGATTGCGCCAGCGTTCAATCTCGAGCCGCGCGGAGAGGACGAAATCGGGCTGGCGCACGCTCGCATCGCCCATCCGGTCGAACGCACGGGCAAACGCCTCGACGGTATCGGGGGCGCTCGCGATCCATTCGTCGATCTGCGCACGATCGATATCGATGCCTTCGAACACCGGATCGTCGAGCCGCCGCCGGATCGCCTCGGCCCCACCGCCGGGCTGGGTGCCCGATAATCGCCGTGCATCAAAATCGAAGCGTTCGGCCAGCCGCAGCACGAGCATCGCGGTCAATGGCCGCTGGTTGCGTTCGATCAGGTTGAGATAGGATGCCGAAATGCCTAACGCTTCGGCCATCGCACCCTGCGTCAGACCCTGCGCACGCCGCACACGCCGCACTGCCTGGCCTGCGAAAAGCTTCTGCTCTGACATCGGCTACGCTTGTCACAAACTTTACAAAATAACAAGATCATGCTTCTGATTGCCGACCGAAAGACACAAATTACGACACAATTGGCTCGGTATGTCCTTTGGAACGCGGTAACCCGCCGCATCACAAAGTCACACAAGGCTCGTTTCATGTCGTATCAGGATTATATCACCGCCGCTCGCCAGACCATAGCCGCCAATGGTGCGCCATGGAGCGGGATCGATGCCGAATCGGTTGCGCGGATGCGGTTGCAGAACCGGTTCCAGTCAGGGATCGATATTGCACGCTATACCGCTCGCATCATGCGCGCCGATATGGCGGCCTATGATGCCGATCCGTCGCACTACACCCAGTCATTGGGCTGCTGGCACGGTTTCATTGCGCAGCAGAAGATGATCAGCATCAAGAAGCATTTCGGCACGACCAAGCGCAAATATCTCTATCTGTCGGGCTGGATGGTCGCGGCATTGCGTTCGGAATTCGGGCCGCTGCCCGATCAGTCGATGCATGAGAAAACCAGCGTGCCGGCGCTGATTGAGGAGCTCTACACCTTCCTCCGCCAGGCCGATTCGCGCGAACTCAACATCCTGTTCCGTGCTCTCGATGCCGCGAAGACCGATGAGGAGCGGGCGGCTGCTCAGGCGAAGATCGACGGCTTCGAAACGCATGTCGTGCCGGTGATCGCCGATATCGACGCCGGGTTCGGCAATGCCGAGGCAACTTATCTCCTGACCAAAAAGATGATCGAAGCAGGCGCATGCGCGATCCAGATCGAAAACCAGGTTTCGGACGAAAAGCAGTGCGGCCATCAGGACGGCAAGGTTACCGTGCCGCATGAGGACTTTCTCGCGAAGGTGCGCGCGGTGCGCTATGCGTTCCTCGAACTCGGCGTCGAGGACGGCGTGATCGTGACGCGCACCGATTCGCTTGGCGCGGGCCTCACCAAGCAGATCGCGGTCAGTACAACGCCGGGCGATCTTGGCGATCAATATAACAGCTATCTCGATTGCGAAGAAATTGACCCCGCAACTGCCAAGAATGGTGATGTTATCCTTAACCGCGATGGCAAATTGCTGCGGCCCAAGCGGCTGCCGTCGAACCTGTTCCAGTTCCGCGCCGGGTCGGGCGAGGATCGCTGTGTGATGGATAGCATCGCGAGCCTTGAAAACGGTGCCGATCTGCTCTGGATCGAAACCGAAAAGCCGCACATCGAACAGATTGCCGGGATGATGGACCGCATCCGCGCGGTGCATCCCACGGCCAAACTCGTCTATAACAACTCGCCGAGCTTCAACTGGACGCTCAATTTTCGCCAGCAGGTTTACGATGCGATGGCGGCCGAAGGGCTCGATGTGTCGGCGTATGAGCGCGAGGCATTGATGGCCGCGGAATATGACGAGACCGAACTCGGCATCGCCGCTGACAAGCGCATCCGCACCTTTCAGGCCGATGCCGCCAAGCGCGCCGGGATTTTCCACCATTTGATCACGCTGCCGACCTACCACACCGCAGCGCTTTCGACCGACAATCTGGCAAAGGAGTATTTCGGCGAAATGGGGATGCTCGGCTATGTCGCGGGGGTTCAGCGCAAGGAGATCCGTGAAGGCGTTGCGTGCGTTCGCCACCAGAATATGTCAGGATCGGACATTGGCGATGATCACAAGGAATATTTCGCGGGCGAAGCGGCCTTGAAAGCGGGCGGCGTTCACAATACGATGAATCAATTCGCCTGATTTGGCGACGATCGAGAGGGACGCGAAATATGCCAGAACCCGCCAAGGCCCGTGCCGTGTTTTCAACCGAGGATTTCCGGTTGCTGAAACAGGCGGTGCAGCACTTTTTGCAGAATAATCTCGATCATCCCGATTCGATTAAATATTCGAGCCTGTTTCACAGGCTCGGGCGGCTCAAGGACAACTAGACCGTCGCACCAGTTTCCTGGGGAGGAAAGCCTGACGCCCGCCGGAGGAATACTTCCGGCGGGCGTTTTGCTGCGCAGCGCGGCCAGCGAACGAAGCATCGACTGACGGCGCGGCTGTGCCGCGACGCCCTGTTGTCAAAACTTCCGCCAGACTTTCAGATCGCTCGCCCGCCCATTCATCTCCCGTTCACGTGTTCGACTACATCTGTAATCGGAAGCGGGAGGACGCGATATGACCGAACGAATCAGCGATGCCGAACATGAAGTCATGGAGGTGCTTTGGGCCGAATCGCCGCTCGACGCGCAGGCGGTGGCCAATCGCCTTGCCGATCGTCAGCCGTGGACGCTGGCAACGGTAAAAACGCTTTTGTCGCGACTGCTCGCCAAGGGTGCGGTGGCGCATGAAGAAGCAGGCCGCAAATTTCTGTATCGTCCGGCGTTTGCGCGCGAAGCCTATGTCGCAGGTGAAGGACGGCGGCTTGTCGACCGTCTATTCGGTGGCAAGCTTTCGCCGCTGGTTGCCCATCTTGCCGAGCGTGAGGCACTGACGGCAGAGGATATCGCTGAAATCGAAGCGCTGTTGCGGGAGATCAGGTCATGAGCTGGGTCTTTGAAACAATGATCGCGGCAACGCTGCTGATGGCGCTCGTGCTGCTGATCCGTCGCCCTGTGGCCGAGTTGTTCGGACCGCGCTTATCGTATCTGCTCTGGCTCGCCCCTGCGTTGCGGATGGTGATGCCGCCGCTGCCGTCGGGCTGGTCGCTGGTGGCTGCAACGCCGTTGGCCGAGATCCCTATGCTGACCGACGCGCTGGTTCCTGCTGAGGCATATGAAGTTGGCCAGGCGACCGCGCCAGTATTTGCAGCCCCAATGGACTGGGTGGGCCTTGGCCTTGCATTCTGGATTGCGGGGGCTGTCATCTTCTTTGTCGGCCACGCCTTTGCCTATGCCGATTTCAGCCGCAGGGCGCAGCGTCGCGGCACAGGATTGATGGCTGCCGATGGCATCCCGGTCATCGCGTCTACCCTCGTGCCCTCGCCGGTTGCGCTAGGCGTGTTTACGCAAAGCATCCTTGTTCCTGTCGATTTTCTCTGGCGTTATGATGCCGCTGAACGCCGCCTCGCACTGGCGCATGAACTGGTCCACCACCGTCGCCATGATCTGATCGCCAATGTGGCGGGGCTCGCGATATTGTCGCTGCACTGGTGGAATCCTGTTGCCCATTTTGCCTTCCGCGCCTTCCGGCTCGATCAGGAAGCCGCGTGCGATGCAGTCGTCTTGTCATCGAGCACCGCCGAAGATCGACGGGCCTATGGCAACGCGCTTTACAAATCGGCGGCGGGCACGATGCCGCTCGCCATGTGTGCCTTGGGATCGGCGAGCCAGCTGAAGGCCCGCTTGCGGCTGATCGCGCGCGGATCGCACAACGCCATGCCGTTGCGCGGGGTGGCGGTCGCGCTGTTCGGCATCGGTGCCGGTGTCGTGATGACGGCGTCGACAATCAGCGTTGCGGCACCGGTCGGTCCTGTGCCCGCCAGTCCGATGCTCGCCATCGAAGCGAGCGACATCGCCGCCGTTCCGGCCGAAGCGCGTCTAGCGCTTGTTGAGACCGAGCTGGCCGAAATCGAGGCCGAAATGGGCCGCGTCGAAGCCGAGGGCGGTCGCATCGAAGCCACAGCGGCACAGATTGAGGCTGACGCTGCTGACTCTGCGACACGAATGAGTGCAGATGCCGCCGACGCCGCCAGCCGCGCCGCTGCCGAAGCCGCCGATGATGCCACACGCATTGGCGCTGACGCCGCACGAGAAGCAGCGCAATCGGCGCGCAATGCCGCCGAAGTCGCCCGCAAGGACGCGCGCCACGCACTCGCCAATGCAGGCAAATGTCGCGACGGCAGCCGGATGGCCGCCGAGGTGATCGACCGGGGACGCGATACGATGCGGATTATGATGTGCGGCAAGGTGATCCATGACCAGGCAAAGGTCCGCGATGAGGTTGTGTCGGGACTGCGCGAGGCGCGCGACGATGTGGCGCGCGATCGCAGCATTCCCGAGCGCATCCGCTCGAGCGTTGTCGCAAGCCTCGATCGGCAACTCGCGGAGTGGCGAAGCGGCGCTCGCGTCCGGCCCGAACCTCTAGCTCCGCCAGCTATGCCGCGGTTGCCCGATGGCGCCGAGGTGCCGGCACCGCCTCTGCCGCCGAAAACTTTAAGCGCATGCCCTGCCGGAACGCGCAATACGCATGTCGTCGCGTATCGCCAGGGCGGGCAAAATGTGGCGAGCATCAGATGTGACGGCAGGGCGATCGTCGCGCGCGTCAGCCGCTAACCCCTTGCCAGCCTTGCGCGCCATGGCCACATGACTGGTGTGGACATGCCCGACCTATCGAACGAGCCCTATGCGATTGCCGAACAAATCAGTCCGCTGATCCGGCGCGTTCTGGCGCATAACCCCTCGCCATTCAGCTATACCGGCACGCAGACCTATATCGTTGGCCATGGCGAGGTCGCGGTGATCGACCCGGGGCCGTTGGGCGACGATCCACACCATGTCGAGGCATTGATCGACATATTGAAGGATGAGCGTGTGGTGGCGATCATGTGCACGCACACGCACCGCGATCATTCGCCGGCCGCGGCACCCTTGGCCAAGGCGACTGGCGCGCCGGTGATCGGGTGCGCGGCGCTGGTACTATCCGACGATGGCCCGCGCGCCGATGCCGGGTTCGATGCAACCTATACGCCAACCCGCGTTCTGGCCGATGGCGAACAGGTGACCGGACCCGGCTGGACGCTGACCGCGCTCGCGACGCCCGGCCATACTTCGAACCACCTCTGCTTTGCGCTCGCGGAGGAAAAGGCGCTCTTTACCGGTGATCACGTCATGGGCTGGTCGACGAGCGTCGTCAGCCCGCCCGATGGCGACATGGCCGACTACATGCGCAGCCTCGCGCTGTTGATGGACCGCGATGATGTTGTCTACCATTCGGCGCACGGGGCCCCCATCGAGAACCCGCAGCGTCTCGTGCGCGGGATGATGGGCCACCGCAAACAGCGCGAAGGGCAGATATTGCGGCTGCTTGAAAAGGGCGTGGCGCAGATTCCCGATATGGTGCCGCACATGTATAAGGGCGTCGATCAACGCCTCTGGCCCGCCGCAGGCCGCTCGGTATTGGCGCATCTGATTGATCTGCGCGATCGCGGATTGGTTCGCGACGAGCTAGACAATTGGCGGTCGATTGCATAACCCTTGCCGAGGGGAAGGCACATGGCGACGATTCCTGCGGCAAATGGGGTGATGTTCGCGGATGCACGGTTCATCCGCACCATCGTGGGATTGATGGTGTTCGTGCTAGTTGCCGGTTTTTCGGTCCAGCTCGTGATGGGTCGATCGAGTTTTTCCGCGCCGTTGATCGTGCATATTCACGCGCTCGTTTTCTTCGGCTGGGCATTCCTGTTCGTGGCGCAAAGCTGGCTTGCGACTCGCGGACCGATCGCGCTGCATCGCAGGCTGGGCTGGATCGGCGCTGGCTGGATCGCAGTGCTGCTGGTCATGGGCATCGCGGTGACCGTTGCGCGGGTTCGGCAGGGAACGACGCCGTTCTTTTTCCAGCCGCAACATTTCCTAATCGCCAATCACCTCGCACTGTTTGTCTTTGCAGGTTTGGCTGTGACGGCGATCCGGATGCGGCGCGCAACCGACTGGCATTGGCGGCTGCAAGTCGGCGGTCTTGCCACTTTGCTTGGCCCCGGCTTCGGACGCCTGCTGCCGATGCCATTCCTGACCCCCTTCGCATTCGAAACGGCAGCGCTTATCGGCGCCGCCTTTCCGATCGCCGGGATGATCCGAGACTGGCGGCGCGACCGCACGATTCATCGCGCTTGGTTCTGGGCTTTCGGTAGTATCGTCGTCGCGCTTGGTGTGGCGAGGGTCATTGCGCATTCGCCGTTGGGCGCTGTGATTTACGCGTTTGCAACCGATGGCGCAGCAGGTGCTGCCGTTCCGGGGCTGGCCTATCCGCTGCCGCCAGTGCGCACGTGATCGCCGCATGCGCCAGCGTCAGTTGAATGCCGCGCCCCGTTGCCCTAAATGAATGCACGGGCGGTCGTACGCGAGCTCGAGACCCCAACCAATATGGAGTTCGAGAATGAACGCAATCACAGGCCGCCTGACCGGCACCGACATTCGTGACGAAATCGCAACGCTCAAAAAAGAGCGCAACGCGATCATCCTTGCGCATTATTACCAGAAGCCCGAGATTCAGGACATTGCCGACTATGTCGGGGACAGCCTCGAATTGAGCCGCAAGGCGCAAGCGACCGATGCCGAGGTGATCGCATTCTGCGGGGTGCGCTTCATGGCCGAAACTGCAAAGATTCTCGCGCCCGAAAAGACCGTGATTCTGCCCGATATGGATGCAGGGTGCAGCCTTGAAGACAGCTGCCCACCCGACAAGTTCGCCGCGTTCCGGCAGGCCAACCCCGATCACATCGCGCTGACATATATTAACTGCTCAACCGAGGTGAAGGCGCTGAGCGACATCATCGTCACGAGTTCAAGCGCCGAGAATATCCTGTAGCAAATCCCGCTCTGTCAGCCGATCATCTTCGGCCCTGACAAGCATTTGGGCGGCTATCTCACGCGCAAGCTGGGCCGCGAGATGCTGTTGTGGCCGGGCGTGTGCATCGTCCACGAAGCATTCAGCGAAACCGAGCTGATCAAGCTGAAAGCGCAGCACCCCGGCGCGCCAGTCGCGGCGCACCCCGAATGCCCCGCGCACATCGTCGAGCATGCAGATTATGTCGGCAGCACCAGCGGCATCCTTAATTTCGCCAAAAGCTTCCCCGGAGACACGCTCATTGTCGCGACCGAGCCGCACATCATCCACCAGATGGAAAAGGCGCTGCCTGAAAAGACCTTCCTCGGCGCGCCGGGTGCCGATGGAAACTGCAACTGCAACATCTGTCCCTATATGGCGCTCAACACGATGGAAAAACTGGCAAGCGCGCTACGAACGTTAACGCCAAAAATCGAAATCGAGGAAGGGTTGCGATTGCAGGCCAAGAAGAGCCTCGACCGCATGATGGAAATGGCGAGTGCCACCGTCGGACAGGGGGACTTGGGGTCGAGGTAGTCCAAGTTTCTACATCACCCGCCGCGCGGTGAGTATCTTCGCAGGGGGGCTGAGCATCTCCCCCTTCATCACCGGATTTCTGGCATCGGCGCCTGCCGGCATCGCGTGGATTTTGCGGACGATTTCAATCCCCTCGACCACGCGCCCGAATGCGGCGTTGCCATTATTGTCTCCGGGGGCGGCGGGGTCGGCGTCGAGATAGGGGAGCGCACCCAGTGTGATGATCCAGTCTCCCTGCGCGGTGCCCGGCGCAAGGCGCGCCATCGAGATGGTGCCGTCCAAGTGTTTGAGACCGGTCTGGCTGGTGGGTTCGTGCGCGATCTTAGGAAGCGTGCGTTTGGGATCGTTCTGAGTTCCGCATTGCAAAAAGCCCTTGTCGGGCGCCCCAGGCACTTTCGAAGCGCGATAACAGGCAATGCCGTCGAATCGCCGCTGATCAACATAGCGCAGAAAATTGGCCGTCGTGATCGGGGCATTCGCAGGATCGAGTTCGAGGACGATTCTGCCTTCGGGCGTCGCCAGCGCGACACGGACTGTTGGAGCGGGCGGCACGGATGCTGGCGGCGATGCCGCCGCGTTGGCGAGTAGCACAAGGGCAATGGTCGCGGTTTGCATCATGTGCCTTCCTAAAGTTCCAGCGTCATGTAGCGGCTGAAAGGGTCTTCGATGTAATCAGCGAACGGCGTGCAATGCGCAAAGCCGAACCGCCGATACAGCGCCTGCGCAGGTGCGAATGCCGCGCCTGATCCAGTCTCAAGGCTGAGCCGGTTATAGCCGCGCGATTGCGCCACGCTGACGATATGTATCAGCATCGCAGCGCCTGCCCCATTGCGCAGAAAGGCGTCGGCGGTGCGCATCGATTTGATCTCGCCATGATGCTTGTCGATTTCACGCAGTGCGCCGCATCCGGCCAGCGCGCCACCCGCGTCGCGCACCGCCCAGAACGTAACGCCCGGACCTTTCAGCGCGTCCAAATCAAGAAAATGACACGATCCTTCGGGGCTATTGGCCAGCATCCCGGCAAAATGCTGTTCAAGCAGCACGCGAATGTCCGCGCCAGACAGATCGTCTTCGGCGATGACAAACGCTGTCATCAGATCAATGTCTCGAGCACCGTCAGGCAATTTATGCCAAGCTGCTTGCACCGATCGGGGCTCCAGCCATGCACCGAATCGGCATTGCTGTCATGATCCTTAAAGGGCATTTCGAGCGTCATCGACACACAGCTAAGATGCGCAAAGCGGTTGGCGAGCTGGTTGGTCGACATCGAGAGATTGGCCTTGCCGGGTTTCGATACAGGATAACCCAGTTTGGTCTGGAAATCGGGCGTATGCGATTCGAGCGCGGATTTGAATGCCGCCAGCCTCGCGCCTGCCTCATCGGTCCAGTTGGGGATGCCTTCGAAACCTGCAATGAAATTGGCCGGGATCGCCTCGTCGCCATGTACGTCCATCGCCCAATGGACGCCGGTTGCATCCATCGCATTGCGGACGCCAAGCACTTCGGGCGATCGACCGGCATCGGGCGCGGCCCATTCGCGATTGAGGTTGATGCCCAGCGCATTGGTGCGCAGATGTCCGCGCGCCGATCCATCGGGGTTCATGTTGGGGACGATGTGGAGGCTGGCCTTGTCGCAAAGCCGCATGGCAACGGGATCGCCCGATACCAGCCAGTCGAGCGCGCCTTCGATCCACCATTGGGCCATGGTTTCGCCCGGATGTTGGCGCGCATAGAGCCAGACCTGTTTGGGACCCATCCCGAGGTGAAGGCTGTCAACCGCGCGCCCGTCATGCGTTGTCGCGAGCGTCCTCCGCGACACACCGGGCAGGGCGGCGATCCGGTCAAGCAAGGCGGTATGGCGATCGCTACTATAAGGCGCGAAATAGGCGAACCACACCGTATCTGCCGAAGGCGTGTGGCGAATCGTCAGCTTGCCGGCATCATAATGGGTGTCGGCAAGCGTCCAAGTCTCGCCATCGGCCGAAACTCGCGCCTTATATCCCGGCCAGCCGAACGGGTAAGCCGAACCACCGGCATTGACGAGCGTCAGGGTAAGCGGAATCCCGGCTGCGCCCGAAACACAGAAATGGAACCACTGGTAAAAGTCGCTCATCGCATCCTTGCGAATCGCAAGGTTCGCGGTGCCGGCCTCAAGACTGAGCAGGTCGATGTTGCCACCGTCGAAATCGGCGTGAATTTGGATCGTCATGAGCCCCCAATTAGCCGCGTCACGCCGCGGCGCAACTGTCAGGGAATAGTGACGGTTTTTCCCGATTCACCGGGGAAGGTTGAAAACAGCGCGCGTGACAGCTTCTCTGCGGCCAATCCGGGCTGTGCCGCGGCTGCATTCCCGGGTGCTTCAGTTTCTGCACGGCCTTCCCAAATCGTCTGGCCGTCGGCTCTGCGCTTCAGCCGCACATCGAGCCTGGTGAGGACAACATCGCGCGACCGGCTGCCCCCAACGCCGAAACTGGTTCCGATGCCGATCCCACCCCCGCGCCCGAAACTGCCGCCGCCGATCCCGATTGACACCGGTGATCGCTGCCGCAACCGTTCGCGAGTCGCGCGGTCGTAAGCGATTTCGGCAATCAACGGCGCGTTAGGCCCTTCGGCGAAGCCCAGCCGGGCCATTTCGCGGCTGACGGCAATCGCATAGGTGCGAAACTCGATCGTGCTGCCATCTTCGCCCGCCAGCGGCGCAATCGTGACAGGCGCTGCGGCAAGCGGTAGCCCTAAATGAAAGCGGGTCACGTCGACGGGGGGGATCGTCGCCGTGCAGGCAGACAAGCCCAAGAGGACCGCAGCAAGAGGCAGGATACGCATTTTCACTCCTTCACAAGGCATACACCGCCTTGACTTGACGCGCCCAGCCCCCTAGGCGCGCCGCTTCGATATTCCAGACTATTTAGAAACAGGCAAGCGATCATGAAGATCCGCAATTCGTTGAAGTCGCTCAAGGGCCGTCACCGCGATAATCGCGTGATTCGGCGTCGTGGCCGCACTTATGTGATCAACAAGACCAACCGTCGCTTTAAAGCGCGCCAAGGCTAAGCTCGGTGTGACTACATTGTAGTCACATTCCGGATATGCTTTGCCGGGTCGCACGAGGGGTTGCGGCCCATGGGAATGTC
>JANPIQ010000218.1:0-1830 GCA_031425075.1 Sphingomonadales bacterium | reverse complement strand
CCGGGGGGGGCCGGGCGGCTTTTATATCCGGCGTTTGCCAGCAACCGTTCGATCCGCGCCACTAGGGCGCGGTCGAACCCGTGGCGCGCGACCACATCATCGACGCTCGCTTCTTCCTCCACCAGCATGTGCAGCATGCGGTCAAGGTCGGCATAAGGGGGCAGGCTGTCCTCGTCCTTCTGGTCGGGGCGCAGTTCGGCGCTGGGGGGCTTGGTGATGATGGTGTCGGGCATCACCGGAGTGACCGGGTTCAGCGACAGGCGCGGCACATGCGCGTTGCGCCACTTCGCCAGCGCAAACACGGTGGTTTTATACGCATCCTTCAGCGGGTTGTAGCCGCCCGCCATATCGCCATAGATGGTCGCATAGCCGACGCTCATCTCGCTCTTGTTGCCGGTGGTCAGCAGCATCGGGCCAAATTTGTTCGACAGCGCCATCAACGTGACTCCGCGAATGCGCGACTGGATATTCTCCTCGGTGATATCATAATCGCGGTCGGCGAAGCTGCCCTCCAGCATTGTGTCGAACGCCTCGACCGCCGCTGCGATCGGGATGATGTCGTGGCGGCACCCGATCATTGCGGCACAAGCGGCGGCATCATCAAGGCTGGCCTGGCTGGTGAAGCGGCTGGGCAGCATCACGCACCACACGCGCTCCGGCCCCAGCGCGTCGGCGGCGATGGCAGCACAAATTGCGCTGTCGATCCCGCCCGACAGCCCCAGCAGCACGCCGGGAAAGCGGTTGCGGTTCACATAATCGCGCAAGGACAGCAGCATCGCGTTATAAATATCGGCGGGCGCATCGTCCCACGCCGCAATGTCGCCCGTGTCGCACGTCCAGCCGCCATCGCCGCCGCGCGTCCAGTGCGTCACCGCCTCGGCCTCTTCCCAATCGGGCAGACGGTGGCGCATCGACCCGTCGGCACCCAGCACGAACGAGCAACCATCGAACACAATTTCATCCTGTCCGCCGACGCGGTTGAGGAAGATCAGCGGCAACCCGGTTTCGGCGACGCGCCCGGCAAATACTTCGGCCAGCCGCCGCTCGTCCTTGTCAATCTCATAGGGGCTGCCGTTGAGCGAGATCAGCAGTTCAGCGCCTTGGGCAGCCAGATGCGCGCACACCGGGGGATACCAGCCATCCTCGCAAATCGGCAGGCCGAGCGTGATCCCGCGCCATTCCACGACATCGGGCAGGGGCCCGGCGGTGAAGACGCGCTTTTCATCGAACGTGCCATAATTGGGCAGGTCATGCTTGCGCCGTACCGCATGGACGCGCCCGCCATCGAGCAGCGCGACGATATTATACAGCGCGCCATCGGCGTCGCGCTCGACGCTCCCCACCAGCATCGCTGGACCGCCGTCGCCGGTCGCCGCAGCGAGCGTCGCCAGCTCCGCCGCCGCGCGCTCGGCCAGCGCCGGTTTCAGCACCAGATCCTCAGGCGGATAGCCGATCAGTTGCAGTTCGGGATAGAGGATCAAGTCGGCGGACGGATGCCGCGAACGCACCGCGAGCATGGCGGCGGCATTGGCGGCGAGATCGCCGACCGCCTGTGTCAGCTGCGCCACGACGATGGTCAATTTTCCGGGAGGGGGGGCTTCGGTCATGCGGTGCATCTAGGCGCGGGCAGGCCGCGTTCACAACCGGCAAAGTTTACGAAGTTTGCGCGAATGCCCCCCGGGATTGCAGGATCACGGGCGGCTGAGCAGATCGGTACGGTTGCAGCGCGGCGAACGATCCAACGCCTGCGCTCCGGCATGGGCATGGTCTGAAGAATTCCGTGCATAATAGGGCGCGGATCTAAGGTCAGGCGTCACTGCCGCAGTTCAT
>JANPIQ010000217.1:0-3674 GCA_031425075.1 Sphingomonadales bacterium | reverse complement strand
GTTCACTGCCGTATCGCCACGCCGCGCGCAGGTTGGTGCGCCGATCGCGATGTTTGGCGAAGGATTTCCGCAATCGCGATTTCGCGGACTGACACATCTCGGCACCGAAATGCCGTGTAACGTGCTCGCCGATGAAATCCTTGAGCCGGGAGAGGGGCAGGTTCGTGCGCTGATTTCGATCGGCGGCAATCCGGTCGTCGCATTTCCCGATCAGGAAAAGATGACCCGCGCGCTCGAAAGCCTCGATCTGCTCGTGTCGATCGACGTACGAATGGCGCAGACTGCCAGGCGCTCCGACGTCGTTCTCGCGCCGCGGATGTGCCTTGAGCGCGAGGATATCTCGAACCTGTCCGAATGGTGGTACGAAGTGCCCTATGCCCGTTTCACCAAGGCGGTAATCCCGGCACCCGGCGATCTGCAGGATGAATATGCGATGCTGTGGGGGCTGGCGCAGCGGCTGGGGACCGGGTTGCCGCTGGCAGGCGGGCCGTGCCCGATGGACACGCTGCCCGACAAGGCGGCATTCCTCGATCTCATGACCGCTGGCTGCGCGGTCGCCCCGACCAAGGTACGCGCCGACACGCCCGATGGCGCAGCGATCATCTATGACGATCTGTACCCGGTGGTCGGCCCGCCAGATAGCGAAACCGCGCACCGGTTCGATCTGGCGGCCGGCGGGATGCCGGCGTCGCTGGCCGACTACGCCACGCCAGCGCGCGAGGTGGCCGGGTTCCCGCTTAAGCTCGTGTCGCGGCGGACGCGGCACCGCTTCAACTCGACCGGGGGGCATCTGCCCGCGCTCAAGGCCAAGCGGAGCACCAACCCGGCACATATCCATCCCGATGATCTCGCAGCGATGGGCGTTGCGGCTGGAGACATCGTCCGCATCGAATCGCAAGTCGGCCATGTCTTTGCAGTCGCCGAAGCCAGCAATGCACTACGCCCCGGTGTCGTCTCGATGGCACATGCCTGGGGCGATCCCGACGCCGGCATCGAGGCGGTGCGCGAAATTGGCGGAGGCACCAACCGGCTCGTCAGCGAAACGCGCGATTATGATCCGATCACCGGCCAGTCGTTGCAGAGCGCCATCCCTGTGAGCATCGCGCCTGTATGAAACGCAAACCGGCATGAATCCCCGGCTTGATGGCAAGGTGATCCTCGTAACCGGGGCGGCGTCGGGCATCGGGCTTGCGACCGCACGGCTGATCGGCGAGTGCGGCGGGATTGCCATCGCGTCGGACATCGCGCCCGGCGCCGATATCGCGCTTGACGTCACCGATACGCGGCAATGGGACGATGCGATCTCGGGGATTGTCGCCGAACATGGCCGGCTCGACGGGCTTGTGTCGAACGCGGGCAATATGGATGCCGGGCCGGTCGTTGATCTCGATCTGGAGGCGGTGCGGCGCGTCGTGCGCGTCCATGTCGAAGGCGCGTTTCTGGGGATCCAGAAGGCCGTCGCGCAGATGCGGGCGCAGGGCAGCCCCGCGCACGGATCGATCGTGGTGACGAGTTCGACCGTCGGGTCGGTCGCGGTGCCGGGGGTTGCAAGCTACGGCCTCGCCAAGGCAGCGCTGTCGAATATGGCGCGTGCGATCGGCGTTGAACTCGGGCGCAAGGGCGATTTTATCCGCGTCAATGCGGTAGCACCCGGGCCAGTGCGAACGCCATTGCTCGAAGGTGCGGTCGGGCCTGGTTATTTCGATGACGCCAGCAATTTCAACGATGTGCCGATGCGCCAGTTCGCCGAACCGCGCGACATTGCCGAAACAATCGTGTTCCTGTTGTCCGACGAGGCGAGCTTCATGACAGCGACGGTCAATATCGTCGATGGAGGCTGGGGGCTGTCCTGATGATGATGTCGCTCAAGCTGGCGCTGGTCACTGGCGCGACGTCTGGCATCGGACGTGCTGCAGCGTTGCGGCTGGCGCAGGACGGGTTCGCGGTGATCTGCGGCGGTCGCAATGCGGAACGCGGCGCTGCGGTCGTCACTGCAATTGAGGCGATCGGTGGCGATGCCGAGTTTGTCAGCTTCGATGTGCTGTCCGAGGCCGCGTGGGCGGACCTTGCCGACCGTATCGTCAGTGAACATGGCCGTCTCGATTGCGTCGTCAATTCTGCAGGCACGTTCTTTTCGAAGCCTCTACCAGATACCAGTCTCGCCCAATTCCGCGCGCTGTGGGAGGCCGATGTCGAAAGTGTCATCCTCGGCACCAAATATGCAATGCGAGCCATGCGTGATACCCGCAGCGCAGGCAGCATCGTCAATGTCTCGTCGCTTGCCGGGCTGATCGGGCTCGAGGATTGCGCGGCTTATTGCGCGGCGAAAGCGGCGGTGACGCATTTCAGCAAGATCGCCGCAATGGAGGCGGCGCAGTTCGATCCGCCGGTGCGCGTCAATTCGCTCAACCCCGGCGTCATCATGACCGAGATGATCACCGGCGCTTATGGAGACAGCGATGCGGTGCGCGCCTTCGTCATGGATGGCAACGCCTTGATGCGCGTGGGAGAGGCCGAGGATATTGCGAATGCGGTTTCCTACCTCGCGGGTTCGAGATCGCGACTGGTGACGGGGACGGCAATGGTCGTCGATGGCGGCAGGGGGGCTGACTAACTCCACATCCTTCCCATCGGCTTGCGATGGGGAGGGGGACCGTTCGACGCGCAGACGTCGAATGGTGGAGGGGCAGCTTGGCACCAGTGCCGGCCCCTCCACCACCGCGTCTTCGCGCGGCGGTCGCCCACCCCATTTCAAGGGAAATGGGGAGGACGAAAATTGAAAGAGGAAGAATTGATCATGAACCACAACAAACGCTTTCTGCTCAAACGTAGGCCAAACGGCACCCCGGTGGCCGACGATTTCGAACTCGTCACCACCCCGACCCCCGAGCTTGCCGATGGCGAGTTCCTGATCGCCAACCGCTATGCCTCGCTCGATCCCGCGATGCGCGGCTGGATGGACGATGCGCCGAGCTATATGTCGCCCATTCCGCTTGGCGACCCGGTGCGCGCATCGACTGTCGGCGAAGTCGTCGCGAGCAAGGCCGATGGGTTTCCGGTCGGGCAGTGGGTCAGCGGCCTCAACGCGATCGAGCAATATTCGGTGGGTGTCGCGGGCGGCTTTTCGCAACCGGTCGATGTATCGATCGTGCCATCGCCGACCAACTTCCTGTCCGTGCTGGGGGCCGTCGGGATGACCGCCTATTTCGGCTATCTCGAAGCGTGCGCGCCCAAGCCCGGCGATGTCGTGCTGGTGACAGGGGCGGCGGGTGCGGTCGGCTCGCTGGTCGGGCAGATCGCGAAGTTGAAGGGCGCGTCCAAAGTCATCGGTATCGCGGGCGGGCCAGAAAAATGCGCACGGTTGATCGAGCGATATGGCTTCGATGCTGCCATCGATTATCGCGGCAAATCGGTCGACGCGCTGACCGCAGCGATCCGGCTCGAGGCGCCTGAAGGCTGCGACATCATCTTCGAAAATGTCGGCGGCGATATCCTTGATGCGGGGCTCAACAACCTCGCGATGGGCGCGACCATCGGCGTCTGCGGCCTGATCAGCGAATATAACAACGCAGGCGAAAAGACCGGCGCACGCAATATCTGGCAGCTGATCGTCAAGCGCGCGACGATGCGCGGATTGCTCGTCGCCGATTATATCCCGCGCTTTGGCGAAGGCA
>JANPIQ010000216.1:0-3938 GCA_031425075.1 Sphingomonadales bacterium | reverse complement strand
TGAACTCGACCTTGGTCAGATCGGGGAAAAGCGGCTTGTGATCGCTTGCGTAGAAATCGAGCACGCCGCCGGCATTGGTGAAGAGTTCGGGAAACTGCGTGTAGTGCAAAATCTGATCGTATCGCTTGTCGCGCGCGAGGTTCGATCCGAATTCGTCGCGGATCAGCGCCGCCGGGATCGAGAGGCCGCGTGAGGTGATCGCGTCGAACATCGGGCTTGATCGACTGGGGATGTTGAAATCGCCCATGACGATGATGTCCTTATCCTCGGCCAGCTTCTCATCGAATTTCGCGCCGAGCCAGTTTGCCAGCCCGCGAATCTCGGCCTCGCGCGCGGCGTCGCTCTCTCCCCAGCGGACATGCGTGGTGAAGGCCAGGAAATCATAATTGCCCGATTTGAACGACGCGACATAAGGCGCGCGCCACCAGCTTTCATCGGCCAGATATTCGGTGCCGCGTTTTTTGCGCGGTGGCGAGGGCTCGCAGGCCAGTCCGTTAAAGCGCACGGTGCGTGAATCGAAAAGGTAACAGACGCGCTCGCGATTGCCCCCGGCGTCAAGGATCGCATCCGAATAAACGACATCCCAATAGGGCCCGAGGATCGGCAGCACGCGGTTGAGATCACCGAGATTGTCGCGGAGTTCGACCAACCCAACAAGATCGAACTGCCCAAGGATTTCGGCGATATAATGGATCGCGGCATCGCTGCGGCGTTTGCGCCCGAACTCGCGGATATTCCATGTCGCGATGTTCAACGTTTCATCGAGTTTCGATGGCGGAATGTTCGCCGTCTCAATCCGCTTGCGCAGCAGCTTTAACCCTTCGGCGATTTCGAGGCTGACATTTCCGTGAAACATGGCCCGGCCCTCCTGACGGGCCAGATACCATGCGCTGCGCTACGGCTGCGTGACGCGCATCACCGCGCTTCGTAGGGCAGCCGCCAGTCGCTATGCTTGCGGATCACGGCAGGCACTGGCTGACCGCGTTCATCTTGCGCCGAATAGAACAGCGTGCGTTGCCAGAACCGGCAGCTGGCTTCATCAAGGCTTGGCGCGATGCCGGCGACGACAGCGCAGTTTTCGACCCGCCCCTGCGCCGAAACAGTCAGTTCGACAGCAACACGGCCTTCGACCCTGCTGGCAAATGCCTCCTTGGGATAGGCGATATACATCGGTTCCTGCGCGACCCGTGGCGGCGAGGAGGCGTGCGCGGCGGTGGTTCCCACACCAGCCAGTGCAATTGAAATCCAGAGCGTCTTCATCTGAGCGTGTTCCCTGCTTCGATGGCGGGGACAATCGCACAGCAGCCACAGAATAATGGAAATGGAAGCGGTTAAGCAGTCGTTGACGCTGTTTGCTGCTTTGTGGACCAAGCCGCCGGAACATCGGGATAGCAATCGAGCGCCGGGCCGAGCGCTGCCTTCAGCGGTTCGAGCCAGCGCTCGAACGCGTGCCAGCCTTGTGTGCCTTCGCGGAAAATGGGCTTGCGGACCTGTTCCGAACTGGCGGTGCGAACGGCGCGGTCATTTTCCCACCAGCGCAGGCAGGTGTCTTCGAACGGCAGGCCAAGTGCGCCGAGCAGGGCGCGTATCTGCGCTTGGGTATCGTCGACCATGTCTTCGTAGAAGACACGATGAACGGCGCCGGGCTGAACCGCATCGTAATGCGCCATCAGCCGGACATAATCGGCGTAATACCGGCCCAAATCGTCGAGCGCGTATGCAAAGGACTGGCCGCGCGCGAAATGCTGCTTGAAGTTCGACCAGCAGCAGCCGAGCGGATGCCTCCTGGCATCGACGATCTTCGCATTGGGCAACACCAGCCGGATCAAGCCGACGTGCGCCCAGTTGTTGGGCAGCTTGTCGATGAAAAAGGGTTTGCCGGTTTTGCGCTGGATGCAGGTGCGATCAAGATACTCGGCCCCCATGCGGGCAAGTTCGTCATCGCTGAACGCCGTTAGCCCGCCCTCACGCGCCCCGACACGCGCGGCAAGCGCGGGGATGTCGGGCAGTTCCATCGTGCCTTCGACCTGACTGTGGCTCGCCAATATCTGCTCGATCAGAGTTGAGCCTGCACGCGGCATTCCAACGATGAAGATGGGGTCTGGCGCAGAACAGCCTTTTCCTCCGCGTTTTGCGAACAGTTCGGGCGTGAAAATAGAGATGGCGCGATCAACCTGCGCGGTGGTGGCCGCCGGATCATAAGGCAGCAGTTCGCGCCGGAGTTGGTTGGCTGTATCATAATAGCCGAATGCGGTGCCGGCGTCCTTCCGATCCTCATGCGCTTTGCCGAGCGCGAAACGGAGGTGGAACTGGTCTTCGGGCTTGATGTCCGGGCGATCGAGTGCGCCCATCATCGTCGCGATATCGGCGTCGGCGAAGGCAAAGGTCTTGAGGTTGGCGAGGCTCCACCAGACCTCGCCGAGTTGCGGCGCGATGTCGGTCGCTTTGCGATAGGCCGCGATCGCATCGGTCTGCCGACCGACCGTCTTGAGCACATGCCCGTATGACATCCACACCTTGGGCTGGCTGCCATGCCGCGCCAGCACAAGCTCATATAGCGCAATCGCCTCGGCATAATCGCCAAGCCGTCCGTGCGCTGCGGCCTTCAGATTGTCGTTGCCCGGATTGGCGGGATCGAGCCGCGCCACAGCCTCGAGCTCGGCGATCGCTTCAGCGGGCTTGTTCTGACGATACAATACGGTGGCGAGGTTCGATCTCGCCGCAAGAAACCCCGGCGTCAATGCAACCGCGCGGCGCAGCAGGTTTTCCGCATCGGGATAGCGCCCGATCCGCCCCGCCAGTTCGGCGAGCATCCGCATCGCCGTGACTTCGAACGGATTGCGCTTGAGTTCGCTCTTAAGCAGCGGTTCGGCATCGTGGAGCCGGTTTTCGGCAAGCGCCAATGCCGCCGCCATCAGCGCTGGATTCGCCCGCGCCGCGCCAAAATCAGGCGTCACACCCGGTCTGCCTGCACGATCGCATCCGCCGCCCGGAGTGCTGCCAAAATCCGCGTCAAATGGTGAAGATCATGAACTTCGACATCGACGAGATTGGTGTGGAACGTCGCGTCGCGCGCATCGAGTTTCAGGTTGAGGATGTTGGCCTTGTGGCTCCCCAATATGCCCGACATGATCCCCAGTGATCCGGGCTCATTCTTGACGATGACAGACAGCCGGGCGGTGGCCCCGTCAGATCCATCGCCCCATGCCAGATCGAGCCAGTCGGCATCGACGCCATCGGCAAGGCTGTTGCAATCGATCGTATGGACGACGATCGATTCTTCGGGCCGCCGCAGCCCCACGATCCTGTCTCCGGGCACAGGGTGGCAGCAGACCGCGAGATCATAAGCCACGCCTGGCGTGAGGCCCCTGATCGAGATCGCCTCACGCTGCGGCGGCAGAAGCGACTCGTTCCCTGCCGATCCCGGCATCAGCGCTTCCATGACTTGCCCGTCGCTGACCGTCTGGCGAGCGATTGCCACCATCAGTTCGGCCTTGTCGGGTAGCTTAAGACGCTTGAGCCCCTGATTGATTGCATCAGGGCCAAGCTGCGTCGGCAGTCGTTTGACGATTTCATCGAAGATCTTGGTGCCGAGCGCAATCTGTTCGCTGCGTTCCTTGTGCCGGACGAACCGGCGGATCGCGGCACGCGCTTTTCCCGTGATCGCGATGTTGAGCCAATAGGGCTGCGGCTCCTGCGCTTTCGACCGCAGAATCTGCACCTGATCGCCATTTTCGATTTCGGTCCGCAGCGGCACGACGCGGCCGTTTACCTTGGCGCCCACCGCCGTATCGCCCAGATTGGTGTGGACGGCATAGGCAAAATCAATGGGCGTCGCCCCCTTGGGCAGCTGGATCAGCTCGCCCTTCGGCGTGAAGGCGAAGATCCGGTCCTGGTACATCGCCATCCGGGTGTGCTCGAGCAATTCCTCCGGACTG
>JANPIQ010000215.1:0-2303 GCA_031425075.1 Sphingomonadales bacterium | reverse complement strand
CGCAAGAACGATGGCGAGGATGAAGAAATCGTCTGGCCACCGCCCTGCCTCTCGCGTAACGGCGCGGGGTTATGGCGCGCAAACCGACACGTTCGATGGATTGGGGGTTCCCCCGCTGGCGCGGCTATGGTTCGTCGAGCGAAGCGACCAAAGTGCGGCTGTGCGATCGCCACGGCTGCACCGAAGCGGGAGACAGGCCCGCACCCAAATCGCCCAACAGCCCCGAACGCTGGTATTTCTGCCTTGCGCATGCTGCCGAATATAACAGCCGCTGGGATTATTTCGAAGGGTTGAGCGCCGAGGACGCCGCCGCGCGCGAGGCCGATGAACGCCGCGATGCCTCGGGTTACAAGGAGGCGCAGCATTATGGCTGGGGCGGGCCGGGCGATGGATCGCGCAGCCGCGAAGAAATGCGCGCTCTCGATATTCTCGATCTGGCACCTGATGCCGATTTCGATGCGATCAAAGCCGCATGGCGGATGCTGGCAAAGGCCAATCATCCCGATGTGAAGCCAGGCGATGCCAGCGCCGCAACGCGCTTCACCGCCATCCAGACGGCGTATGAAGTGCTGCGCGCCGCCGAGGACCGGCGATTGGCGCTTTAGACAGGGTCTAAGGCGCGTCGTCTTCAAGCGATTCGGGGAGCGGGTCCTTGCCTGAGATGAGCTTGGCCAGCCGATCCATTTCGGCAAGCGTGAACTGCCCTGCGATCACGAATGTGCCACTGAGAATGGGTTCGCGGATGACGGGCGATGCGATGATCTCGCCGTTCAGTACGATCGGAAGCTCTTGATCGACAGCCTCTGTCAGTTTTGCCAGCCGTTGCGCGGCTGCAGTATCAAGCGTAACGTGCAGCGCGGCATTGCCCGATCCATCGGGGATTCCCCGAGCGTCGATGATATCGGCCTCCGAAAATGCCATACCCCCCATCGTAAAGCTGCGTGTCTGCGCCACTGCCGGGCACGATATGGCGAGCAGCATTGCGGCAAATATCGACACGCGGGGCAATCGGATGGCCATCGCTCGGTACTACCGCATTTGGGCGTTCAGGCCAATCGTTCTGCCGTCTGGCGGATCAGCGCGATCATGTTGGGAATGCCCTGCGTGCGGTTCGAACTCAGCTGGTTCTTGAGGTCGAACGGGCCGAGTTCAGCGGCGATATCGGTCGCAAGGATGTCGGCAGCGCCGCGATCCTGCACCGTCGCCAGGACGAGCGCGATGATGCCCTTGGTGATCGCGGCATTGCTATCGGCAAGGAAGTGCAGCCGCCCGTCTTTGGTGCGTTGGGGATAGACCCAGACACTCGCTGAACAGCCACGCACCAGCGTCGCATCGGTTTTGAGCGGATCGGGCATCGGATCGAGCCCCCGCCCCAGATCGATCAGCAGGCGATACCTGTCATCGCCATCGAGGAATTCATATTCGTCACGGATTTCGGCAAGGCTTTGCATGACGGGGCCGATAGCAGGCGGTTGGCGGCGTGCAATGCCTCTGCGTCCTATCCTTTCGACGCGCGCGCCGTGAGCACGATCCCGAAAATGAGCTCGATAACGCCGACAGCAAAAATTGTGCCACCGGGAATGGGCACGAATTTCCAGATGCCCGCGCACCCTACCAATGTGATCGCGGCGGCGAGCGCCCAATACAGCGTATCGCCATAAACCGATTTGAAGGCAAAATAGTGCGTGCCGATCGCGATCGCGGCGACGGGGAAAACAAGATCGGGCCGGTGCGGCAGCAGCAGCCATGCCGCAATCAGGCAACCGATCATCGCGATCGTACTTTCGAGTGCGATGAGGCCGAGGGGATTCTCGGCGGCGGGTTTGGTGCGCCGGAAGAACAAAAACTCGACAAGCGCGCTCACCGGAAAGATCAGGAAGCCACCGAAGAACAACAGCTTGAAGGCAAATGCGGTGCCGTAATTCGCCTCGGCATAGGCAGCGGCAAACCAGACTAGAGAAGACACAATGGCCCCCAGTCCGCCGCCGACATAGGCGCGGCGCATATCGGCCTGAGCTTCGATGATGTGCATTGATTGGGCCCCTCTAACCTTCATCCTCCCCATCGCGAGGGCGATGGGGAGGATGAAGGTTCCTACAAATCCACGCCGGCCGCAATGGCTTCCAGCTTGCGGATGCGTTCCTTCAGATCGGCGATTTCGATCCGGCTCATCGGCGAGGGGGCGGCACTTGCCTCGCCACGCTGGTCGAGTTGCGCGCGCTGGAGCGACAGCCAGCCGTTGAAGCCGCGAAGGCCTGCAAGGGCAACGATTGCGATCGCGGCAAGGCTGCTGAGCGCGATCA
>JANPIQ010000214.1:0-5063 GCA_031425075.1 Sphingomonadales bacterium | reverse complement strand
ACACCCGCGACGAGCGGCCTTCGAGCACCGCTTCGATCGCGCTCACCACACACAGGCTTCCGCGCTGTGCGGCGTACCCGAAGGCGACGCCGCACAGCGCGGAAATTGAGAGGATCATAAGTAGCGACATGCGATCGCTCTATTGGGCAAGCGCCCGACGGTTGGTCGATCCGGGGAGGAACGACCGGATCAGATCGCGATCGAGCCAAAGCAGTGCCGCTGCCGATGCCCAGACGCCGCAGGCCAAGCCGAACAGCTGTCCGCCGTCGCTGGTACCGTCGGTATTGGGGACGGCTACCCCGAGCGGCGTGAAGAGGTGGAAGAAGATCGCACCCGAGATCACCCCGAGCGAAAGCAACGCGCCTACCGGTCGTATGATGCGGAAACGCGGTATTAGGCTCGTCAGCAGCATGATGCTGGCAACAAGCTCAGCCGTTCCGACGACATATTGCGAGGCAATGCCGGTCGGCGCGAAAATCTCCGGAAGACCGAGCCCGACGGCCCACGCATTGAGCGTCCCGAAAATATACTGCGTTTCGGGCGAGTTGGTGAACTTGAAGAACAGTGACTGCACGAACACGAAGGAAATGAACAGGACGAGCGCGATTGGCGCTTTGCGTATGATGGACATGGCTCGGTCTCCAGATTTGTTTGACGGCTGCGATCAGCTGGCGAGGATGGTCGGCCAGTTCTTGTTGGCCGATGCGATGAAGCCAGAAATGTTCTTCGACCATTTTTCGCCGATCTCGCGATTATAGTTCACATAAAGCTTGCCACCGACGATTTTCCAAACCTGCGGATCGCCCGATGCGGTGTAGCCCTGGCTGACCGCCCAAGCGCAGTATCCGCCATATTGCGGAGCGAAGGCTGCCGGGTTGGCTTTGAACTTGGCAAGGTTTGCAGCGCTAGCGAAGCGGAACTCGGCACCTTTATAGACTGTCTTGAACGCGGCATTGCCAACGACAGGGCGGCCCTGGGTGAAATAGCCGACCGTGTCATAGCCGGACAGTGCGAGATTGTTGAAGGTGCCGGTGTAAACTGGCTCGGTCTTGGCGAAGGCTACGCTCGGAAGCGCGGCGGCGGCAATGAGACCGCTGGCGAGGAAGGCAAGCATCTTGGGGGTACGCATTGGATTGATCCTTTTTAACGTAGCGGCTTGGACGGGGGTATCCGTTGCCGTGACCTCCTAATGCCCCGACCTGGCGCATGCATGGAAATGCCGCTTGCCTATGCTTTCGATACGCGGCTGCTTTAATTGCCAGCGTTCGGTCCATCATGAAGCCTGTCTCGCAGCCGCACAGCTATAGAGCCTCGGCGCAAACCATCACGCCATGCATGAAACGGATAGCTCATTGGCATTTCCGTCGTGTCGAAACGTGCTGCAATTGCAGGGTGTCGGAGCGGGATCGGATAAACCGAACGCCTCATCCGGCTCTCTGACCCCTTCCAACTGGAGTAATGTTCATGTCAAAATCGACCCCCAACCTTCTCGCCCTCCTGGCCGTTGCCGGCGGACTTGCGATGGCTGTTCCGACTGTCGCGCAAGCGGCGAACCCATGCAGCGCCGCAGCGCGCACCGTAAATCCGTGCTCTGCCAATCCTTGCGCAGCAAAGAAAGCCAATCCGTGCGCCGCGAACCCGTGCGCCGCCAAGGCTAATCCTTGCGCAGCCAATCCGTGCTCGGCGAAGGCCAATCCATGCGCCGCGAACCCGTGCTCGACAAAAGCCAACCCCTGTGCGGCGAACCCCTGCGCCGCCAAGAAATCGCGCAAGCCCCGCTAAGGCGCGATCGACGGCCGGCCTCCCCGCTCCCCCAACCTGGCCGGTCGTCGACTTTTCCTTCCCCCTTTGGAGCGTCTCGATGCTGATCGATCCTACCCTTACCGGCATTTCACGTCGCACAGCGGCTGCCGAACAGCTGATCGTTGCTACGATCGAAATGGCGCAGAGCGGCGTGCCGCTGATGCGTCGCGTCGTGCCTGACGCCGATTACCGGGTGTGGGATCATTATCCGCCCGATGATGCCGTAGACCGGGAAACGGGAGCACGCTGGTTCTACCACGCGCACCCGCCCGAAGAGCGCGACGCCGGCGAGCATGGCCATTTCCATCTTTTTCTCGATCGCGACAGCTTCGACGGCCTACCCGCGAGAGCGGGGCCACTTGTGCCTAATGGGACCGACGCACGCGTTGTCCACATTGCAGCGCTGTCGATCGATATGAACGGTCTTCCGACCAAGCTGTTCAGCGTCAACCGCTGGGTCACCGATGAGTGGCTTTTCGACGCGGGGTTAGTCCTGGAACGGCTTTCCCTGTTCGACCTCACCGACGCGCCTGATGGAGACCTCTTGGTCAACCGCTGGCTGACCGCAGCCGTTGCGACCTTCGCGCCGGAGATCGAGCGAATCCTTCTCGATCGCGATATGGCGATCGCCGATGCAGGGGCAGCATTCTTCGAAGACCGGACGGCTGAAATCCTGTCATCGCTCGACATCGATCTTCAACGCTGCGTGACGCAGCTCGACCGCTGACACCCGGTCGTTGCCGGAAATCAACCCTTTATCGCTGCTATGATCGGTCCGCCTGCTCCCTGCTGGATGAACACAGCGCTTCGCAGTCGCGGCTCCTTGGCAACAGCGAGCATATAGCGCACTCCCGAACCGCTCCATTCGCCAAGCCGGATCAGTTCGCGCACGATGTTGCGATGCGGCAGCGTCCGACCGCCATTTTCTCCTGCGCGGATCGCGACCTGGCGTTCCACCGGATCGTAACGGACGAGCCACACCGTCGCAGTTTGCCCCTTCCCCGCATCGACCACAACCGAAGCGCCGTCGATCTTGAGCGAAGGGACCGCCCTTAGGCGACCCTGCCGCAGCCAGCTCGCGCGCAAGTTGCCCGGCATTGCTGCCGACGATGGCGCGATCGCCATTGACGATAACTTGCGGCGTCGCAACCTGCGGACGCCCGGCATGTCGGGCGTAATCCCATTGCCGTGCGGTATATTGGGGTTTGGCGAAGCTATCAGCTCAGCCCAGCTTGTCCCAATAGGTAACGCCGAACGACAACGCCAGAACCTCGGGTCGCGCGGCGATCTCGTTCAGATTGGCGTTCGCTGGCGGACACGACGAACAGCCCTGGCTCTGAAACAGCTCAACAACGACCGGAGAAGATGCACTCGCGGTGGAGAGAGGCGCCGCCAGTTCGGCCGAAGTCTTGCCCTCTACCCGATCCGCATTTTCCGGAGATTTGGTTCCGCAAGCGGCCAGCAACAGCGACAGCGCCGAGCTGGCAAGAAAATTATGCGTTTTGCGGGACATGAAGACAGCAACCTTTCGTTCAAGTTCAAAATCGAAATAGGTCTTCCAAGGCCTACAAAGTCACGCCACCAGCCCGAAGCGCCGCCCGTAGCGGCCAACGATCCGCTCGACCGGCATGACCATAAAGACATCGACCGTATTGAACGCACGATCGATAAAAGCCCCGTCGCCGATTTTAGCGCCGACCCGCAGATAGGCCTTGATTAGCGGTGGCAACCGGCGTTCGCTCAGGTCACCGACCTCGATCCCGCCCGCCATCTCGACAAATTGGCCCGGTAACGCCCGCACGCGCAGTTCCTCCGGTGCGAGATGGAAACGATGGAGGTAGGCCAGTTCATCGCGGATCGCGTCAGGGTTGGTCCCGGGAAAGGATACGCATCCAAACATGAAGCCGACCCTGTGCCGTTCGAGATACGACGCAATCGCTCGCCACAACAGCGAGATCGTTGCGTTGGTGCGATAGTCTGCATCGACGCACGATCGCCCAAGTTCGAGGAGTTGCTGTACGTTGCTGCGAACGCGACCGAGCGCTGATAAAGTGGTCAAATCATACTCGCCTGCCGAATAGAAGCCCCCGATGCGATCGGCGACCTCTTCGCGAAGCAGCCGGTAGGTTCCGACGACGGGACGGCCCGCCCGACCGTGGTCGACGACGATGAGATGATCGCAAGCCCGGTCATAGTGATCCTCTTCCATGCCACTTCTTGCGCAGTCCGATTGTGCGCCGCGTTCCTTGCAAAAGACACGAAACCGCAATGCGAGCGCCTCGTCGATTTCCGATGCGCTCGCCAAACGGACCTCAAGGTTGCCGGTCCGGCACTGCGAAATGTCACTGTCTTCATAGCGTCGTGCCAACTGCATCGGGCTTCTCCGTGTCCTTCGATCGAGCGTGCGCCACTTCGCGCAAGCGTTCTGGTATTTTCTTGCCGGTACTGACGATTTGTGATTCGCCCGACCTGCCGCCGAACACCGCTCCACCATCGAGACCGGTGATGAGTCGGGCACCGCGATCGAAAGTGAAATAGTGCCAAAGCCAGTTTGCCCCGACGATCAGCCGGTTGCGGAAGCCGACAAGGAAAAAGATGTGCGCCACGCACCAGAACAGCCACGCCAAAGTGCCACGAACATGCATCCCACCGAAGTCGGCAACTGCGCGCTTTCGCCCGATCGTCGCGAGATTGCCGAAATCGCTATAGCAAAACGGCTTCGGAGCAGGCTTTTGCCCAACCTTTGCAGCGATGACACGCGCGACATGGACACCCATCTGCTTGGCGGCAGGCGCAAGGCCGGGCACCGGCTGACCATTGGTGCGCGCGACCGATGCAACGTCGCCGATCACGAAGATATCGGGCCGATTTGCCAGGCTTAGATCGGCCTCGACTGCGATGCGTCCGGCACGATCGCCCTCGACGCCAAGCCATCGGGCGGCGGGCGACGCCATCACCCCAGCTGACCAGATCACTGTAGCCGATTCGATCCGTTCGTCTCCGACCATGACGCCGTCGGCATCGACCGCCGTTACACGCGCCTCGAGGCGAACCTCGACACCGAGCTTGTCGAGCGACCGGCGCCCGCATTCGGAAAGCGCTTCGGGAAAGCTCGCGAGCAAGCGCGGTCCGGACTGGATCAGGACGACGCGCGAGAGGTTCGACATGATCGTGCGGAATTCCATGCTGACCGAATGGCGTGTGAGTTCGGCGATTGCCCCTGCCATTTCGACCCCGGTCGGACCGCCGCCGACAAGGAC
>JANPIQ010000213.1:0-14721 GCA_031425075.1 Sphingomonadales bacterium | reverse complement strand
CGTTCGGCGATTATGGCATCGAAACGCTTGAAATCTGATCAAGACTGGGCTGGGCGTCGGATTTCATTCCCGGCGTTTAGCGCCGCTTTGTCTGCGCGCCGCGCCGAACTCGGCAATCCCGAGATGCCTCGAAACGCGGGCGAGAACCGCACCGAAAGCAAAAAGGCATTGCTCAAGGCCATCGAGGATGCCGGGGGCAAGTGGTAGCTGATCTTGCCGCGATTGCTGCCCAATTCGGTGACGATCCCGGGGCGGTAGCCGCACCTGGCGTGATTGTGCACTCGGGTCCATTGTGGCGGTGGAAATCGAAATCGACCGACGCGCCTGCCGCATGGTTCTTCGTTACCATTGATAGCGACGCAGCGGTTCAGATCAAATCGAGCGTGGCCCGGCGCAACGGTTTTGGATCGATCAAAGTATCTGCGCGTATTGGCGCAACCCACTTCCAGACCTCGCTTTTCCCGTCGAAAGACCCGGCAGGCTATCTGCTGCCTGTCAAAGCTTCGGTGAGGAAGGCGGAGGCGCTCGATGAGGGCAATTTGGTTGCCGTCACGCTGCGATTGGTCGGCTAGCCCGATTGAAATAAGCCTGTTGCTTGGTCTAAGGCCGCGCCATGACACCGATTACCATCGCGCTTCTCCGCCTGCCGCATGGCGACGGCCTTCCTCCCCCGGCATATGCCACCGATGGCGCCGCCGGAATGGATGTCGTCTCGGCCGAAGATCTGACGCTTTCCCCCGGTGCGCGCCAGGCGATCGGCACAGGATTTGCCATCGCGATCCCCGACGGGTTCGAAGTTCAGGTGCGCCCGCGTTCTGGCCTCGCGCTCAAACATGGCATTACCTGCCTCAACACGCCCGGCACGATCGACAGCGATTATCGTGGCGAAGTAAAAGTGATCCTCGCCAATCTGGGATCGAAACCCTTCGAAATCCGTCGCGGAGACCGGATCGCGCAGATCGTGCCCGCCCCTGTCCAGCGCGCACGCTTCGAAATGCTGGACAAATTGCCCGAAACCGCGCGTAATGCGGGGGGATTCGGATCGACCGGGAGGTGAGCATGAAAACGGTATTGGCATTTGCGGCGCTGGCCTTTTCAACAGCGGTGGTCGCACAAAATGTCGAAGTTGCAGGCGGCGACTGGAATGGCATTCCACAGGTGAAAAAACAGCCGGTAATCCGCATGGCGGATCGCACGATGGCGCGGATCGATGATTTGCTCAAGCAGGGCAAGTGCGAACGCTTCGGCAATGGAAAGCGTATCCGGATGGATGTGCCGTTTCTGCTGCAATTCGGTGCGGGCGGTGTCGAGCGCATCGTGGTCAAGCGGATCGATTGCCCCGAACTCGAAAGCCTGATCGGCGGCACGCTTGTCAGCCACGCGAGGGAAGGGCTGTTCAAGCCCACCGGCGAAAACGGCACCGGATGGTATCGCAGCAATTTCAGTTACTACGCCAATTGAGCCGGTAACGGCCATTCGACACGATTTGCGATCGATGGTACCCCGCTGCCATGAACAAGCCTGCCTTCCCCGTAGCGGCCGATCCTGAGGATTATCCCGACTATGAATCCGATGGTTATGGCTGGGCGATGGCGCAGGGGGCGCTGCTGCGGCAGCGATGCTTCGACGCCATCGACTGGGACAATGTCGCCGAGGAAATCGAATCAATGGGGCGAAGCGAACGGTCTCGATACACAAGTCACCTGACCCAGATTCTGATCCATATGCTGAAATGGGAGGCTCAACCCGAACGCCGCGGGTTTTCATGGTGGCTCTCGATCGTCAACAACCGGAGCGATGCGATCGACGTCCTTGAGGAAAATCCAAGCCTCAAGCCGTTGTTGGGTGAGCTGCACGAAAAGGCGCTGGTCTCTGCCCGGAGAAAGGCGGCGATCGAAACATCGATCGATGCATCGGTCTTCGATGCTATTGCCATTACCCCGGCAGACGCGTTCGAAAAGCGCTTTCCGCGCCCAGAAGGCGAGTGATTGCCACTTACAGACACCCAGCTCGATCGGTATGCGCGGCACCTTGTCCTCAGGGAAATAGGGGGTGCCGGGCAAGCGCGGTTATTGGCGGCACATATCGTGCTGATCGGCGCGGGCGGGATCGGCTGCCCTGCAATCGCTTATCTTGCGGCGGCAGGGGTCGGCCGGCTGACAGTCATCGACGATGATATGGTTTCACTGTCGAACCTGCAGCGGCAGATTTTGTATTCGGAAGCCGATATCGGGCGGCTCAAGGTCGATGCGGCGCGAAACGCGTGCGCGCGTCTTAATCCCGGCGTCGCATTCAACGGCATCGCCGCGCGAATAAAGCCCGATGTCTGGCCCGATTTGTCCGGCGCTGATTGCGTGATCGATGGATCGGACAATTTTGCAACGCGGCTGATCGTCAACGATGCCTGCGTTTCGGCGCAGGTTCCGCTGGTATCGGCCGCAATCGGCCAGTTTCATGGCCAGATCGGCACATTCTATGGTTGGGAAGCCGACAAGCCCTGTTACCGCTGCTTCGTTGGCGATGCGCATGATCCTGAAGATTGCGACAGCTGTGCCGAACAGGGCGTGCTCGGCGCAATGGTCGGGATGATGGGCAGCTTCGCCGCAATGGAGGCAATCCGCGTCGTTACCGGCTTTGGCGATGAACAGGCGGGGAAGCTGCACATCGTCGATGGCCTGCGCCCGCAAATGCGCAGCATCCGGCTGCCCAAGGATCCAGGCTGTTCGACCTGCGGCGTGACGGCGATCACGAGCCACAGAGCCGCGCTGGTGTAACGTCCGACTCAGCCACCACATCCGGTGCGAGGAGGACCATCATGGCACGATATGTCATCGCCAACCGGCAGGCAGGCCGGGTTACCATGGCCGAAAAGGCGGCGTCTCGCGCGGCGGTATCGGTCGCGCTCGATACGATGCGCAGCGCCACAATCGTCGAAGATCACCTCAGCGACGATCCACTTGGCCGCAGAACGATGATCGTTGAGATCGATCCCGCCGAGGCCGAGGCCCGCAGCCGCCAGCTTGGCCCTGATGTGATCGTCGAGCCCGAAATCTTCTATTTCCACGATATCGTGCCGCCGATCGACAAAAGGCGGAGGCTCGATGCCGGGCCGTTCGATGCCAATGCCGGTGCGCTGACCACGATCACGGTCCGCGTGCTGGGCGCCGGCCAGCCGCTCGCGGGCGCGGAGGTCATCGTGTTTACCGCGAATGACTTCGGCCAGCAGGACCGGCTGGTCAACCGCACCGACGGTGAGGGGCAATGCAAGCTCACGATGATGCCCGGGCATCGCGCGAGTGCGGCACTCGCGATCCCCGAAGGCGGGTTCTGGGTCCGGGTCGTCCGCGGGCCGCAGATCATGGCGCCTATCGATTGCCCGCCGCTTCCTGCCGCTGGCCCTACTGACTGGTGGCACCGCGCGCTTCGGCCCGGTGGTGTGACAGCAACCGATGGGCAAGGCGTGCGCGTCGGCGTCGCCGATACCGGCGTCTGGGATCATCCGACGCTTTCCCATGCAATATGGGCGGGCGCGTTCATCGGCGGTGCGCAGTTCGACCCGCCGCAGACGCGCGATGTCGATTCGCACGGAACGCATGTTGCCGGCACGATCGGCGCGCGCCCGGTGCAGCCAGGTGACTATGCAGGGCTTGCCCCCGGCTGCGATCTGATTTGCGCGCGCATCTTCGAATCAGCCGATTCGGGCGCGAGCAATGCCGACATTGCCAATGCCATCGACGAGCTCTCGCAAGTCCATGCCGCAGACCTCATCAACATGAGCATCGGCGGCGGCAGCCCGTCGCGTCTTATCGCCGATGCGGTTAGCGATGCGTTCGACCGCGGCACGCTTTGCCTCATTGCGGCGGGCAACAGCAGCGGACCCGTCGAATTCCCGGCGCGGCTCAACAATGTGATCGCGGTGTCGGCACTGGGGTTGGAAGGACGCTATCCGCCCGGCACTTTATCGGCATCGCGACTGCCGGCCAGCCCCTCGTCATTCGGCCGCGATGGGCTGTTTGCAGCCAATTTCACCTGCTTCGGGCCCGAGATCGATACCACCGCGCCCGGGGTTGGCATCATCGCGCCGGTTCCCAACCGCGTTTCGCCCGATCCGCTTTACGGGGTGATGGATGGCACATCGATGGCGTGCCCGGCGGCATGTGGCGCGCTGGCGGCGGCCTTGTCACGCGATGCCACCTATCTTGCGATGCCACGCGGGTTTAACCGCGCCGCAGCGGCACAGGCCGTCCTGTTTGCGCATACGCAGTCGGTCAGGCTCGCCTCTGTTATCGAAGGACGCGGCATGTTATCTGTATGACATGACAGACAGTCCTCAATGTGATGGTCCGCTGCGCTACATTGTCGCGACCGAACGCCATGTGCGGGGGAAAGTGCCGACGGCGCTTGCCCGGCTGACCGACATGGAAGGGATCGACATTGTCGGCGCGGCCAATCCCGACCGCGTCGTCGTAAGTGCGCCGCCGAGCCAGATCGAAAAGCTGACGCGGCAGTTTCCCGACACGATCCATGTCGAACCTGAAATCATGTATGACAAAAACCGGTAAGCGCGGTTACCGCTGGACCCCGAGCGCGGCATAGGCGCTGGCAAGTGTCGGCGCGGCAAGTGCGGCGGCCTTTTCCGCGCCCTTGATCAGTGTGGCATCGATCGTCGCCCGATCATCCTTGAGCGCGACGAATGCCTCGGCAATCGGGCGCAGGCGTTCGACCATTAGCTCGCCCAGCGCGGGCTTGAAGGTGCCGAACCCCTGCCCGCCAAACTGTGCGAGAACGGCATCGGCAGTCTCATCGGCAAGCGCGGCAAAGATCGTCACCAGATTGAGCGCTTCGGCCCGCGTCGCCAATCCGGCAATCTCGCTCGGCAGTGGCTCGGGATCGGTCCTGGCCTTCTTGACCTTGGTCATGATCGTGTCGGCATCATCTGACAGATTGATCCGGCTCATGTCGCTCGGATCCGATTTCGACATTTTGGCGGAGCCGTCGCGCAGGCTCATGATCCGCGCCGCCGATGGCGCGATGATAGGATCGGGCAATGTGAAGGTTTGCCCGAAGCGTTCGTTGAAACTCTGCGCAATGTCGCGTGCGAGTTCGAGATGCTGCTTCTGATCGTCCCCCACCGGCACGTGCGTCGCCTGATAGATCAGGACATCGGCAGCCTGCAGCACGGGATAGGCGAACAGCGCCACCGACGCGCCTTCGCGATTCTTGCCGGCCTTGTCCTTCCACTGCGTCATCCGGTTGAGCCAGCCCATTCGCGCGGTGCCGTTCAACAGCCATTGCAGTTCGGCGTGCGCCGGGACACGCGCCTGGTTGAACAGGATCGCGCGATCGGTATCGATCCCGCATGCGATGAGGGCGGCGGCCATTTCCCGCGTCTGCGCCGCCAGTCCGGCAGGCTCGTGCGGCTGCGAGATCGCGTGAAGATCGGCTAGGAAAAACAGACAATCGCCCTCGACCGCATCCTGCATCCGCACCCAGTTGCGGATCGCCCCCAGATAATTGCCAAGATGGAGATTGCCCGTAGGCTGGATTCCCGAAACGACGCGCATGAATGATCCGTCCATAATGTGTTTCACCCAAAGGCCCAAAGGGCCAAAGGATGCGGTTAAGGGCTCGGAGCCCGATAGTCGCTCCGGGCATTTATGATGCGTTTGATGCCATCGCGGAACATTTCGGTTCCGAAGTTCGTGATCAGGCCAAGAGGCAAGTCGGTCAGCCGGAGATACGTCATCACCTGTTTGTGATGCACAGGCGCCAGTCGCTCAACCGATTTGACCTCGGCGATCACACAGCCTTCGACAATGATGTCGACGCGGAATGCATCCCGGATGAGCGTCCCGCGATAATTGACCGGAACGTGAACTTGCGTTTCGACTTTCAAACCTTCGGCGCGAAGCGCGGCAGCCAAAAAGGCTTCATAGGCAGATTCAAGCAAACCAGGGCCGATTTCGGAGTGAATTTTGAACCCGCAATCGACAATCGCTTTGGCTGCCGCTTCGACGCGCTCGTAACGGTCCGCCAGATGGTCCGCTACCTTTGGTTCTTTGGGCCTTTGGGTGAAACCATTTGCTTCCATGGCTACGTCTCCGACCGCCGCCGCCGCAGCAGCAGCATCACGTCGTCGCGGTTGATCGCGCCGATCAGCCAGCCGAGACCGAAATAGACGATGGGCCCTGTCGCCACGACCGCTGCCACCATGATCAGCCGCCCGAGGCTGCTGTCGGCCAGCATCGGGGCAAGACCGCGCTGGACCGCCCACAGCGCCGCCCCCATCGCCAGCGCAGCGACAAGCTGGCGCGATACCCGGAACGCGACGCTGCCCGTCAGCCGGAAATCGCCGCGCGCATGGAGCACCACGTAAAGCGCTATGGCATTGAGCCAAGCGGCAAACGCCGTACTGAACGGCAGCGCGGGCAACCCGAACCGCGGAACGAGGATGAAATTGAGCAGAACGCCGATAACCAGCGACACAACGCCGACGACCACCGGCGTCCACATCTGCTGTCGCGCATAAAAGCCGGGGACCAGAATCTTGATGGCGACATAGGCAGGCAACCCGGCCGACAGAATCGACAGCACCAGCCCGGTGTTCGCGGCATCCTCTGCCGTGAAGCGCCCACCCTGATACAGCAAAGCGGCAATCGGGTGCGCCGCGATGCACAGTGCAATCGTTGCCGGCAGCGTCAGCAGCATCCCGAGCTCGAACGCCTGACCCTGGATATTTGCGGCTTCCGTCGCGTCGTCCGACGCGATCGCCCGGCTGACCGATGGCAGGATCGCTGTGCCGAGAGCCGATCCTATGATCGCCAGTGGCAGTTGGTTAAGCCGGTCCGCCTGCCCCAGATAGATCAGCGCGCCGTCGATCCCCGTCGCAAAGCGCGCGTAGAAAAACTGGCTGATATAATAAATCCCGCCCGCCAGCGTCGCAGGGAGGATGAGGAACACAAGCTCGCGCACTGCCGGGGTTAGCCGCGGCCGCCGGAGCTTTAGCCGCACTCCCGCCTTGATCATCGAGCGCCAAAGCAGGACGATCTGCATTACGCCGCCCGCGATCACACCCCACGCCATCGCGCGCGATGTCGCATAGCCGCCCTCACTGACAAGCAAAAGTGCCGCCACCAGCGCCAGATTGAGCAGCGCGGGCGCAAACGCTGCTGCTGCAAACCGGTTCAATGAATTGACCACCCCCGATGCCAGCGAGACGAGGCAGATCAGCACCATGTACGGCATCGTGATCCGGGTCAGTTCGACCGCAGCATCGAAGCGGCCATCACCCTGTTTCCAGCTGACATCGGTAATCAGGCCGATAAATCCCGGCATGAACACGATCAACAGCAGCGTGATGACGATCAGCACCGGCGCAAAGACGGCAAGGATTTCCTCTGCGAACGCCTTCGCGTCGTCGATGCCCTTCCCGCCGTTCAGACGCTTCGAGAATAAAGGAACGAACCCGCTGGAAAACGCGCCTTCGCCGAACAGCCGCCGGAACAGATTGGGCATCAGGAAGGCCAGCGCGAACACTTCGGCGGCAGGGCCGGCGCCAAGCACCCGCGACGCGATCATTTCGCGCGCGAACCCCAGCACGCGGCTGACCATCGTCAGCGCGCCGATCGTCCCAAATGCAGCTGCGATTTTCATCGGTCAGAAATCCTCCCCATCAAGATGGAGAGGAACTGGCGATCACGCATTGCCCTCGATCGACGCCGTCGCCATCGCATCGTTCTGCGCCGTCTGCTGGAGATAAAGCTGGCCGAAATCAATTGGCTCGAGCATCAATGGCGGGAACCCGCCATCGCGCACCGCATCGGCGAGCACGCGCCTTGCAAAGGGAAAGATCAAGCGCGGTCCTTCGGCAAGCAGAAACGGTTGCAGCTGATCTTCAGGAACATTGCGAATGCCGAACAGCCCTGCATATTCAAGCTCGACGGCAAACGCGACCTTGTCGGCCGAAGTGGCGCGCACTTCGATCTTCATCAGAACTTCATGGACATCGTCGGCGACCTGGTTCGATCCGATGTTGAAACCGACGTCGATCTGCGGCTGTCCCTGCCATTGGAATACGGTGGGTGCGTTCGGATTTTCAAACGACAAATCCTTCACATATTGCGAAATCAGGCCCACTGCAGGTGCAGTGTCTTCACCATTGGCCAGCGGTTCGCTGCCAGCTTCGTCTGCCATCTATCTATCCGTCCCGATTGCTACACATTGTGTGGCGGCGCGCCTAGCAGCGGCGACCTGCAAGGGCAATGGCACCGATTATGATCACTAGCGATTAGGCGTTTGAAACATCGGCACGGCGTGCCTATGTTACAGTTTCGAAAATTTGGAGACGGTTGTGCTCAGTATCGTCATTTTTGCCATGGTTGCGCTGTTTCTCGGGATGCGGTTGTACGCCGTTCTTGGAAAACGCACAGGGCATGAGCAGCAGCCGCTGGCGCGTGCGCCCGAAGATGTGGTGCGCCCGATCGCGCCCCTCGTTGAAGATCGCGGCGAATCAACAGCGGCTGTGCTTGAAGAAGCGGTCGCGCCCGGTGCCGAAGCCGGGCTGCGCGCCATTTCCGCGGCAGATCGCAGTTTTGATTCGGGGCAGTTCGTCGAAGGCGCAAAACATGCCTATAAAATGATCCTCGAAGGCTATTGGGCCGGGACTGAAGATAGCTATCGCGACTATGTATCGCCCGACGTGCGTGAGGCCTTTGCCGAATCGATCGCGACGCGTGCTACCCAGGGCTATGTGCTCGATAACCGGATGATCGGGATCGAGCGCGCGGTCATCGCCGATGCAAAGTTTTCCAGCGGTGTCGCTGAAATTACTGTGCGGTTCGATGCTGACATCGCCAGCGTGACGCGCGATGCCGAAGGCAAGGTCGTTGCAGGGTCATTGTCCGATGCGGTTCCGACGCACGATAGCTGGACGTTCACGCGGACGTTGCGTTCCGACGATCCAAACTGGATTTTGACGGATACCGACGAAGCCTCGTAAGCGGCGGCGATGAACGCTCGTTTCATTGCAATTGCGTTTGTCCTGAGCCTGTCGGCGTGCGGAGGACGTATCATTCCGCAATCTGCCAGCACCCCCTCTTCCGCCGCGCCACGCCCAGCAGCAACAGCAGCAGCCCGCGCTTCCGAAATGGCGGCAAAACCCATTCCGGCGATGCCGATTGCGCCTGTTCCGGTAACCACGGCTGCAGGGTCTACGGCGCGCAGCACCGGCGTCGTCCTGGGCTCGGCTGGTAGTGTGCCTTTCGATGCGCCATCGGCCACGCGCGCGTTGAAGGCGTTCCGGGTCAGTTGCGCTTCGGTGCAACGCCGCACCGACCAATCGGGGCTGACCACACCCGAAGACTGGCGCGCCGCATGCCTTGCCGCAACGACGTGGCCCGATGGCAACGCCGCCAGCTTTTTCACGGAAAATTTCGACCTGGTGCAGGTCGGCGATGGCAAGGCGTTTGCGACCGGCTATTACGAACCGGAAATCGCAGGCTCGCGAACCCAATCGGCGCAGTATGATGTTCCCGTCTACAGGCGGCCGCCGGACCTGATCGAAGTCGATCTCGGCGCATTTTCAGACAGCCTGAAGGGCAAGAAAATCAGGGGCAAGGTCGAGGGGCAGAATTTTGTCCCCTATGCCGATCGCAAGGCCATCGAAAACGGCGCGCTAGCAGGGCGCGGTCTGGAAATTGCGTGGGCGGCGGATGCGGCGGAGTTTTTCTTCCTTCAGGTGCAGGGTTCGGGGCGGCTAAGGTTGCCCGATGGTTCGGTGATGCGGATCGGTTATGACGGGCAGAACGGCCGCGATTATACCGGCATCGGCAAACTGATGCGTGATCGCGGGTTGCTGGGGCCAGGGCAAGCCTCGATGCAGGGCATCATTGCCTATTTGAACGCCAATCCCGAGGCCGGTCGCGCGATCATGCGTGAGAATAAAAGCTGGGTGTTCTTCCGCGAACTGACCGGGAGCGGCCCAATCGGCGCGCTCGGCCTGCCGGTGACGCCACGCGGCACCGTTGCCGCAGACCCCGCATTCGTGCCGCTGGGCGCGCCTGTATTCCTGTCGATGGACCGCGCCGAACCCAACGGGCTGTGGATCGCGCAGGACACCGGCGGCGCGATCAAGGGCAGCAACCGCTTCGATACTTTCTGGGGCGCGGGGGATGAAGCGCGGGCGATTGCCGGCGGCATGTCTGCGCGCGGTACCGCATTGCTGCTGCTGCCCAAGGGCATCCTGATGCGAATACAGGCCGAGGGCGATGCGACGCCTTAGCCCGCAAGAAGCCGCATTGTGGCGTGCAGTGGCGGGCAGCGTGCGACCGCTTGATCCTCCCCGTTTACGCGGAGGGGGGCCGCCCGCGAAGCGCGTGGTGGAGGGGGGTCCGGCGAGGCCGACTATGGTCATCACCCCACCCCCCCACCATCAGCCCCCGGACAAGGCCCGGGGACTGACACCTCCCCGTGAACGGGGAGGATTTTCAAACACGCTCGATGCACGGTGGGACAAGCAGCTTGCCACAGGCCGGATCGAGCCCGATTTCACCATTGATCTCCACGGCGAAACGCTCAGCAGCGCGCATGCCCGGCTCAACCGCAGTCTCGATTTTGCGATCCGCACCGATGCGCGCGTCGTCCTGCTAATCACCGGGCGGCCCGCTGCTGACAACCCGAGGCTGCCGCCGACAAGTCGTGGCGTCATCCGCGCGTCGGTCAAGGATTGGCTCGCCGCCAGCCCGCACACAAGTCGCATTGCTGCGATCCGCAATGCCCACCCGCGTCACGGCGGCGCAGGGGCGCTCTACCTGATCCTACGCCGCAACCGCGACTGACATGGCGCCCACCCGCGCAATGACATCGGCGTAAACCTGCGTCAGCACCGCGATATCTTCGATCGAAGCTGCCTCGTCGCGCTTGTGCATCGTTGCGTTGCGCAGCCCGAATTCGACCACGGGGCAGAGTTTGGACAAAAAGCGCGCGTCCGAAGTGCCGCCCGTGGTCGAAAGTTCAGGCGTCACCCCCGTCGCGCCTGCCACCGCATCGGCAACAAGACGGCTCCATGCCCCCGGCAGCGTCAGGAATGCTTCACCCGAAATCCGCGCCACGAGCGTGCCGCCTTCGCGCTCGACAATCGATCGGACGCGCGCCACCAGATTCTCGCCAGTTTGCAGATCGTTGAAGCGGATCGACAGCCGCGCGCGCGCTTCTGCCGGGATCACATTGGTCGCCTTGTTGCCCGTATCGACATCGGTGAGTTCGATGTTCGACGGCTGAAACCAGTCGGTCCCGTCATCGAGATGAATGGCCTTAATGGCCGCCAATATCCGAACCAGCTTGGGGATCGGATTGTCGGCCAGGTGCGGATAGGCGACATGCCCCTCCGCCCCATGCGCCGTGATCCACATGTTGACCGACCCGCGCCGCCCGATCTTGATCGTGTCACCAAGCCGGTCGACCGATGTCGGTTCGCCAACGAGGCAGAAGGCGGGGATCAGATCGCGCGCACGCATCGCCTCGATCAGAGCGACGGTGCCATGAATTGCCGGGCCTTCCTCGTCGCCGGTAATAATCAGGCTGACGCGCCCCGGGGTCGTTTCAGGAATCGCGGCAACAAACGCTGCGATGCTGCCCTTCATATCGACCGCGCCGCGCCCGTAGAGCAAATCGCCGCGCACCTGCGGATCGAACGCACCCGACGTCCAGCCCTCGCCCGGCGGCACGACGTCGAGATGGCCTGCAAACGCGAAATGCGGGGCAGTTGCGATTCCCGCGCGCGTCGCCAGGAGGTTTTCGACAGGACCATCGGGTGTGTCCCCGTCAACTGTCCGCCAGACAGTGAAGCCCTTGGCAGCCAGTGCTGTTTCAAGAATGTCGAAAACCGCGCCGGTGGCAGGCGTAACACTCGGGGCAGCGATCAGGGACTTGGCAAGGTCGAGCGCTTCAGACATATTTTTGTCCTTGCCGAATTGCCGAAAGCCTGTCCATGCTCAAGCTCGATCTCGATGCCATTCCGCAGACCAATGCGACGGGTTATCCGCCGCCATTCGACGCGGCGGTCAAGGATCGCTGGTATCGCCGCCTCGCGCCGGTAAGCAGCCTCACCGATTTTGCGGCGAGCCATGTGACGCTCAAACCCGGCGGCTGGTCATCGCAACGCCATTGGCACGATGGCGAAGATGAAATGGTGATCATGCTGTCAGGCGAAGCGGTGCTGGTCGAAGATGACGGACGCCATATGATGCGACCCGGAGACATCGCGGCGTGGCCCAAGGGATCGACCAACGGGCACCATCTGATCAACGAAAGCGATGCGCCTTGCGTGTTCGTGGCCTTGAGTGGAGGCGTGCGCACCGGCGGCGGCTATTCGGATATCGACATGCTGTTCACCGCCGACAATCGCTACACGACCAAGGACGGGGTGGGTTATGGCGTGGGGCGGGTGAGGTGAAAGGCCACTTCGCCTCTAAGGTTTCAAGTTCCGCATAGGCTGAGCTTGTCGAAGCCCTGCCCTTCTTTTGGTGGACACAAGGAAAGGTAGCCCTTCGACAGGCTCAGGGTAAACGGAGTTCGATCTTGATATTGGTGGTTTGCCCCTACCCCAAATCCGCTGCCACGAAATCCGCCGCGCGTTCGCCGATCATGATGCTCGGCGCGTTGGTGTTGCCCGAAACGAGGCGCGGCATCACGCTGGCATCGGCGATGTAAAGCCCGGCGATCCCGTTGAAGCGCAAGTGCGGATCGACCACCGCGTCCGCGTCGCTTCCCATCCGGCACGTGCCGACGGGGTGATAGACGGTATCGGCGCGGCGCCGGATCAGATCGTCGAGCGCGGCATCGTCATCGATGTCGATCGGGTAGCGATCTTTTGGCTGATAGGCCTGCAGCGACGGGCTTTGGAAAATCCGGTGCATCAGCCGGACGCCCTTCCGCAAAGTCACCAGATCGCGTTCGTCGCTCAGGAAATTGGGATCGATCGCAGGAGCGGCCGCTGCATCGGGCGAGGCCAGCCGGACAGTCCCGCGGCTTTCGGGGCGCAACACGCAGGCGTGGCAGCTAAATCCATGTCCCTTCACCTTTTCGCGCCCGTGATCCTCAAGCATTGCGGGCACGAAATGATACTGGATGTCGGGCGCGGGCAAATCAGGAGACGTCCTCCAGAAGCCGCCGGCCTCGGCAAAACACGTCGTCATGATGCCGGTGCGTTTGCGGCGATGCTCGATGATTGCCTTCACCATCCGCAAATTGCCTGCAAAACTGTCGCCGAAGAAATCCCGCGACGCGCTTTCGAAGCTTGAAACGTAATCGATATGATCCTGCAAATCCTCCCCGACCCGAGCGGAATCATGGACGACGTCGATCCCCATCGCCTGCAGATGCGCCGCCGGGCCGAGCCCTGACAATTGCAAAATCTGCGGGCTTCCAAACGCGCCTGCCGACAGCACGACTGCGCCCTTGGCACTCAGCGTCTGGCGCTTGGCTCCCTGCCGGATCGCAACACCTGCGGCACGGCCATCTTTGACGACGATTTTCTCGACCAGCGACTTGGGGAAGACCTTGAGCCGCCCTGCCCGCTCCTGCGGTTCGACATAGGCGCGCGCGGCGGTCCAGCGCTCACCGCCCTTTTGCGTCGTTTGATACAGCCCGAAACCATCCTGTTCGGCGCCGTTGAAATCGGCGTTGACCGGCAGTTGCAGCTCGCGTGCGGCCTCGACAAAAGCGACGCTCCCGGGATTGGGCGCGCTCTGATCGCTGACACTCAGCGGCCCGCCAGACCCGTGAAAGTCGCTCGCCCCGCGCACATTATCCTCGGCGCGCTTGAAATAGGGCAACACCGCGTCATAGCTCCAGCCGGTCGCGCCCAGGCTCGCCCATTGGTCGTAATCGAACCGATGTCCGCGGATATAGACCATCGCGTTGATGGCCGACGATCCGCCCAGTCCGCGCCCGCGCGGCTGATACCCGATACGGCCGTTCAGCCCTTTTTGCGGCAACGTATCGTAACGATAATTCGATGCACCGCCGATAAAGGGCATGAACCCCGGCGTCTTCACGAGCATATTGTCGTTACGCCCGCCCGCTTCGATCAGCGCAACGTTGTATTTGCCAGACTCGGCCAGCCGCCCCGCAACCGCACTGCCGCCCGATCCGCCGCCAACGACGATAACATCGAATTCCATTCAAACTTGCTCCTGTCGGGCTTCCCAACGCGCGCGAATGATATCGCTCGTTTCGCGGCTGCCATCATGGCTCCAGCCCGGTGGTCGCCACACATAGTCGAGCTTGTGCCGCCACGGCGACTGCCAAAAATCGCGCGCCATCCCGATCCATTCGTGGAACACGCTCCAGAGCAGGTTGAAACTGCCAAGCTGTTTGACGATGCCGTAACGGATCGGTTCGTCATCGACTTCGCGCGCAAAGCTGCCGAACATTCGGTCCCAGATGATGAACACGCCCGCATAGTTTCGGTCGAGATAGCGAGGGTTGGTCGCGTGGTGCACCCGGTGGTGCGAAGGCGTATTCATCACAGCTTCGAACCAGCGCGGCATCCGCCCGACCGCTTCGGTGTGGATCCAGAATTGGTAGATGAGGTTCAGTCCGCCACAGAACGCGATCATCGCGGGGTGAAACCCGATCAGCACCAGCGGCAAGCGGAAGAGGAAGCTGCCCGCGATGAAGCCGGTCCATGTCTGCCGCAACGCGGTCGACAAATTGTAATGC
>JANPIQ010000212.1:0-5382 GCA_031425075.1 Sphingomonadales bacterium | reverse complement strand
CCTCGGAATAGCTGAGCAAATCCTCGGCGGGCACCCAGTCGCGGATCAGCGGCGCGATCATCGGCGTCCGGCCCATGCCACCACCAACATAAAAAGCCGCGCCGAGCACGCCGTCGCGTTTCTTGAGCTGAATGCCGATGTCATGCAGCCGCATCGCCGCGCGATCTTCATCCGATGCGATCACCGCGATCTTGAACTTGCGCGGCAGGAAGCTGAATTCGGGATGCAGCGTCGACCATTGCCGCAGCAGTTCGGCCCAGGGACGCGGATCGGCGACTTCGTCAGCCGCAGCGCCTGCATATTGATCCGAAGAGATGTTGCGGATGCAATTGCCGCTGGTCTGGAACGCGTGCATTTCGACCGTCGCCAGATCGGCGAGCAGATCGGGGCATTCCTCGAGCTTGATCCAGTTATACTGGATATTCTGCCGCGTGGTAAAGTGGCCATAATCGCGGTCGTACTTCCGCGCGACGTGCGCCAGCATCCGCATCTGGCGGCTGTCCATCGTGCCATAAGGGATTGCGACGCGCAGCATGTAAGCGTGAAGCTGAAGATAGAGCCCATTCATCAGCCGCAGCGGTTTGAACGCATCCTCGGTGATTTCGCCAGCAAGCCGGCGCTTTACCTGATCGCGAAACTCATCGACGCGCGCATCGACGATCGCCTGGTCATATTGATCATATTTATACATGTCAGATCACCCATTCGCCGGCAGTGGGGTCGGCAGGTTTTAGTGTCAGGTCGGGCCGCACAGTCGGTCCCAATGCGCGGATGCGGTCCTTGATGTGTGCAGGGCGCGGGCCTTCGGGGGTGGACACGGCATCGATAATATAGGGCGCATTGACGCGGCGCGCGGCATCTTCGACTGCGAGAATTGCCTCACCGCTTTCGCCGACATCGGCAGCGTCTTCGACGTGCAGCGACCATTCGCTGCCGGTCCACCAAGTTACGGCCCCCGATTTGAGATCGTTGCCGGTCAGGATTTTCATGCCAGTGTCTCCGCTTGCTGGGCATATGCGGCCAGCTTGTCCTGTATGTCCGCGCGCAGCACGACTTCGCCCACCACGATCAGCGCCGGGCTCTTGACGCGTTCACGCCCGATCATCCCGCCAAGATCGGCAAGCAACGTCCGCATCGCGCGCGATCCCCGGTGCGTCCCGCGTTCGAGCACAGCGACAGGCATCGCAGGTGAAACGCCATCAGCGATCAGCTTGTCGGCGATATCATTCGCAGTCGCGACGCCCATGTAGATGACGAGCGTGCGGCCTTGCCCGGCAAGCCCCGACCAATCCTGTTCGGCGAGCCCCTTGCACTGGCCAGCCACGAAACTGACCGCGCTCGATGCGTCGCGGTGGGTTAGCGGCAGCATCGCCTCGGCCGCCGCACCGAGCGCTGCCGACACACCAGGGACGACTTCGACCTCGACGCCTGCCGCGCGAGCTTCTTCGGCCTCTTCGCCGCCGCGACCGAAGATGAACGGATCGCCCCCCTTCAAGCGCACGACAAGCCGCCCGGCGAGTGTTTCGCGCACGAGAATGCGGTTGATTTCGCCCTGCGGCACCGAATGGCGGCTGCGCTGCTTGGCGACCGACACCAGTTCGGCGTCGGCGCGTGCCAGATCGAGAATGCCATCGCCGATCAGCCCGTCATGCACGATGACATCTGCCGCCGCGATCAGCCGTGCGGCACGCAGCGTCAGCAGTTCGGGATCGCCAGGGCCCGCGCCCACGAGATAAAGTTTGCCTTTGCCCATTTCCTCAATCTGGGCGTGGCCGCGGTCATCGGCAACCCAGTCTTTGTTGAAACGCAGCTAGTTCAGCTTGTCGGGACTACCACATCGCGCAGGCCGATACCGATCGAGGCGCGCGCCTGTTCCTCCTCGGTCGAGACCACCGGATAGGCGCAATAATCGGCGGCGTAAAAGGCGCTCGGGCGATGATTGCCCGATAGGCCGACACCCCCAAAGGGCCCGTTCGACGGGGCGCCGTTGGTTGGGCGGTTCCAGTTGATCACGCCGCAGCGGATATTGGCCCAGAACTTGTCATACAGCTGTGGCGATCCGCCGATGAGCGAGGCCGAAAGTCCGTAACGCGTATTGTTTGCCTCGGCGATCGCAGCGTCGAAATCGGGAACGCGGATCACTTGGAGGACGGGGCCGAACAGTTCGATGTCGGGCCTGTCCTTGACGCCGGTCATGTCGATGATCGCAGGCGTCAGGAACGGCCTGTCGGCGCGCGGTCGATCGAGCTGCTTGATCGGCTGACCCCCCTTCATCATCAGCGACAAAAAGCTTTCCTGCAGCCCTGCTGCCATGTCATTGTCGATGACCGGGCCCATATAGGGCGCAGGCGTCGAATGCGGTTCGGCAACGATCAACCGGTCGGCGAGTTTCCTGACCGCATCAATGATCGCGTGATGGTTACCGTCCTTGACGATCAGGCGTCGGGCGGCAGTGCAGCGCTGCCCGGCGGACAGGAACGCCGACTGAACAATGATCACGGCTGCCGCGTGAACATCGGCCGCGTCCCACACCACGATCGCATTGTTGCCACCCATTTCGAGCGCGAGCAGCTTGCCCGGCATATCGGCAAACTGGCGGCTGAGCGCGATCCCGGTGCGCGACGATCCAGTAAACAACAGGCCGTCGATATCGGGGTTCGCAGCAAGCGCCTTGCCCACTTCAGGTCCGCCGTTGAGCAGCCGGACAACGCCGTTGGGGATACCGGCCAGATGAAAACATTCGACCAGCATGGCGCCGGTGGCAGGGGTCTTCTCGGATGGTTTGAAGACCACGGCATTGCCTGCGATCAGCGCCGGGACGATATGGCCATTGGGCAAGTGCGCCGGAAAGTTATAGGGCCCGAGCACCCCCAGCACGCCATGTGGCTTGTGCCTGACGGCGCTCCTGACGCCAAGATTTCCTTCGAGCCGACGTTGCGGCGTGCGTTCGGAATAGGAAGCGATTGAAATTTCGACCTTGTTGATCACCGATTCGACTTCGGTGCGCGCTTCCCAGATCGGCTTGCCGGTTTCGCGCGCGATGCAATCGATCATGTCATCGGCCTTGCCGCGCACGACGTTGGCAAAGCGGCGGACGGCCTCCATCCGGACAGTGACCGATTGCGCGCCCCATTCGGGCCAGCTCTGCCGCGCGATATCGACTTCCTGGTTCGCATCGCCAACAGGCCCGCGCCAGAACAGCGCGCCGGTTGCAGGCTCGTACGACAGGATTTCAGACGCAGACATAGGGGTGGGTGACTAACGCGATAAGGGTTAATAATCGGTCGCTCTAGGCCCGTCATGCCCCAGGCGCAACATCGCCGCGCCCATCTCGCGGATCGCTGCGATCTTGAGGTTGAGCGGCTGCCAGTCATCGCGGTCTGCGATCGCAGACCAGATCGTTTCGACTTCATCGATAAGCATCGAACACGGCGCTTCACGTTGCCAGTAGGGGTGATCGAGCGCGGCTGCAGGGGCGAAGCCTGCAATCGCGTCGCGAAACGCTGCGAACACATCACTGGCATAGATTTCGGCGGCCGGCGTGTGCTGGCGAAGCGCGCCGCCCGCCCAATCGAAATAGAAACGATCGATCTCAACCCCGCTTTCGATCAGCGCGGCTTCGGTTGTCCGGACAAGTGCGACGTTGGACACCTCATCCTGTGGCACGACACCCAGCCGCCACAGCATCCGCCGGACAAGGCCATTGCGATAGGCAGGCGCAAAGGCGTTCACCGCTTCGACGAGAGGGTCCTGCGCTGTGATCCGGACAAGCGCCGAGGCCAGCTGGACGACATCCCAATGGATCGCTTCGGCCTGGCGCCCAAACGCATAAAGACCGTTCTGATCGAAATAGGCGGCGGTGAAGCCCGGATCGAATGTCGGGGTGAAGCGCCACGGGCCGTAATCGAAACTCTCGCCAGTCACGTTGATATTATCGCTGTTGAGAACGCCGTGGACGAAGCCCGCGACCATGTACGAGGCGGCAAGATCAGCGGTGCGCGCCACGGCATGGCGCAGCAGCCGCACCGGGGCATCATCGCCATCGCCGGTCTCGCCGAACAGCATCTCGAGCGTATAGCCTACAAGCCGTCGAAGGCCGTCATCATCGCCCAAGGTCGCCAATCGCTGGAAGCTGCCGATGCGGATATGGCTGTGGCTCAGGCGAAACAGCACGGCGGAACGGGTGGGTGAGGGTTCGTCGCCGCGCACCAGTTCCTCGCCGGTTTCAATCACCGAAAAGGTCTTGCTGGTTTCGACGCCCAGCGCTTCGAGCATTTCGGTTGCGAGGATTTCGCGCACCGCGCCCTTCAGCGTCAGCCGCCCATCGCCAAAGCGGCTATAGGGTGTCTGGCCCGATCCCTTGGTGCCGAGATCGAGCAGGCGCCCTTCGCCATCGTGGAGCTGCGCGAACAGGAAGCCGCGGCCATCGCCGATTTCGGGATTGTAAACGCGGAACTGATGCCCGTGATAGCGGAGCGCCAGCGGCTGCGGCAGGCTGCCGGGGATGGGCGCGAACCGCCCGAAATGCGCGATCCATTGCGGCTCGCTCAGCACATCGAGACCGACGCTTGCCGCCCAGCGATCGTTGCGGAACCGCAGGATCGTCTGCGGAAAGTCTGCGCCAGCGACAGGATCGGCGATGATGTCGGCAATCGCAGCGATCGCGTTTCGGGGAATCAGCGGAGCGGGTTGCGGAGTACGGATCATCGGGCGATATGGGCGTGATGGCAGCTGGAGCGCAATATCAAGATCGCTATTGGTGGTCGGCCGATGGCGTCAGGCTTCATGCGCGCGATTATGCAGGACGGGCCGATCGCCCGCCCATCATTTGCATTCCCGGCCTGACGCGCAATGCCCGCGATTTTGCGCATGTTGCCGAGCGGCTTGCAGGCGAATGGCGCGTGATCTGCGTCGATCTGCGCGGTCGCGGCGAAAGCGGATATGCCAAGCTGCCGATGAGTTACACGCCGCTGACCTATATGCAGGATGTGGCGCAGCTGTTCGATGATCTTTCGATCGATCGCGCCGTGTTTTTCGGGACGTCGCTCGGCGGGCTGGTGACGATGATCACTGCCATCGCGCACCCGGGCCGGATTGCAGCGGCCATGATCAACGATATCGGCCCAGTCATCGAACCTGCAGGACTTGCCCGCATTCGCGGTTTTGCCGGGAAATCTGCTGTGTGGCCAAGCTGGGCGCACGCAGCGCGGGGCATCGCCGAAATGCAGGCGCATGCGCACCCCGATTATGATCTTGAGCGGTGGATCGTGATGGCCAAGCGGATGTGCCGGCTAACGCCGCAAGGGCGGATCGTTCCCGATTACGACATGCAGATTGCCGTTCCGATGCGCGAGGTGGCCGAGCCATTCGATCTTTGGCCTG
>JANPIQ010000211.1:0-4047 GCA_031425075.1 Sphingomonadales bacterium | reverse complement strand
GTGGAGCGTGGCTTCGAGTTCACGGGCAAAAGATGGCATTGTCGTTCCTTTTCACGCCCTATGTCGTGGCTGCACGCGATGACATCAAGCCGGTTTCCCGAATAATGCATCTGCGCTTGCCCGATGGTTAACGGCCCCTTCACATTTTGCGCGGGCCCGGGCGATTTCCGCCTCGAGCATCACAATTCTCTCCTGCAATTCTTCAACTGAAAAAGGACCGAGATCCTGACGCGCAAGGAGCGCCAGCGGATCGCCGGGGCGTTGGGCAAACAGATCGTCCACATCCATGGCTCCAAAGTCACCCGATTAACTATGCGTGTCAATAAGGGCGAGCGAACCGGCAATTTTTTGCGCGACGGTGATATTCGGCACTTCACACAAGCGGCAATGTGCGACATGCTCCTGGAGGCTTACGGAGCCTGCCTGCGCAGTATCTGCAACGAAATCAAAGGTCGCACACACCAATATGCCGCTGAGCGGCGCAAGGAGGGATTGTGCGTTATTTGAAATCTACACTGGCTGCAGGAGGGGTTGCGATAGCAGCCGGCGCTGCGGTCTGGTCGACTGGCCTATCGCCGCTCACTGCGGCCGACCATTTCGATCCACCGACGCGAACCGATCAATCGGTCAATATGAATGCCGACGTCCCGGCCGATATTGCCGACGTATATCTTTATCACACACCGACATCGGTAATCGTATCGGTTGATTTTGGCGGACCCCGCCCGACCACCGAAGCTGCGAAATACGATCGCGACGTGCTGTACAATATTCTGCTGTCGAACGCAGGTTCGAAGATCGATCCCGAATTCAACATCGAATTCCGCTTCGGGCAGGACCCTGCAAACCCAGCGGCAAGCGGCGTTCGCATCACCGGGTTGCCGGGTGTCGCAGCGCCTTTTGTCACTCCTGTCGAAACAACGGCGACGACGGCGAACGGCATCAAAGTATTTGCCGGGCTGATCGACGATCCGTTCAATTTCGATGCAGTTGGACTGCGGCTCACGCGCGAATCGGGCAATCTGATGTTCAGCAACACTCGCAACCGCTTTGCACAGATGAACTCCACCGCGATCGTCATCGAAATTCCGCGTGCCCTTATCGAAAATGGCACCAACCGCATCACCGCGTGGTCAACCGCCGCGCGCATCATTCCGGCGTAATGATCATGACAACACACAAACTGTTCACCACCATCGCTCTTGCGGCGATGGCGCTTGCAACCGCCTCATGCGGCGGCGATGATGACAATGCTCCGATCGGCGGAGCTCCGCCGCCAGTTGCGGTCGTCCCGCCGCCACCGCCGCCGCCGCCACCCCAGATGGGGGCGAGCTTCAACGTCACCCCGTGTCTTGCGCAAACCGTGGCCGGCCGATCGGTGCAAAGCATCCTGATCCCCGATCAACTCGATCTCGATCTGTCGCAGCCTTCGGGCTTTCCCAACGGACGCGATCTCGACGATCCGGTGATCGACCTGATCCTGGCAGCGATCTTCCTCGATTTGTCGCGGCACCCGGTCACGACGCTGGTCAATGCCCGGGTCAATCCTGATGTCTTCGATCAGCCATTGCGGACGACTTTTCCCTTCTATGCAGCACCGCTCGGGAACCCGCCGATTTCGCCGTCGACGGGGAGCAACTTCAACTTCCGCACCGATGCGCCAAGCAATTATGTTCGCGTTGACCGGGCGGGCATTCCGGCAGTGTCGACCGCTGTCGTGCTAGGCGCGAACAAGCTCCGCTATAACGACAGCAACCCGACAGAAGATGCGGCAGGCACCAATGTGCCACGCATTCTCGAAGGATATCAGGATCTGACTGACAAGCTCAATGGCGATTTCAGGGCATTGGGGCTGACCCCCTGTGCAACCTGACGCTGCCACTCAAACGCGTTCGTCGCTGGCCAGGCCGCTGCTGCTGATCGGATCGGCAGCAGCGGCGATCGCCGGCATCGGATGGCTTGCGCGGCCCGATGCGCGAGCGGTGGCTCTGCCCAAGCCTGTGCCGGTGGCGCAGGCTTATAGCGGGCATGATGCGGCAAAGACGCTCGCCGGTATCGATACCGACATTGCCGCACTCAAGGCGCGAATAGCATCGCCACAGGGCGATATGATCGATCATGAAAATCTGTCGATCGCCTATGTCGGCCGCGCAAAGCTGACTGGCGATTTTGCCGATCTTTTGGCCGCACAGCAGGCGCTCGACGGCGGCTTTGCCAAATCACCATCCGGGATGGGGCCATGGCTCGCCAAGGCCGCGGCCGCTTTCACCGCGCACCGGATCGACATTGCGGCAGCGGCGCTCGACAAGGTCGACGGCTTTGCGATCCCCGACACCTTCACCCGCGCCGAAGCCAGGGCCATCCGCGCTGACGTTGCCATGGCGCGTGGCAATAATGCCGAAGCCGCGCGCCTGCTCGATGAAGCTGGCAAGATCGATGCGTGGCCAGGATTATATTTTCGACAGGCGTTGCTGGCCCGGCTGAAGGGTGATTTCGAAGGCGCGCGCCGGTTTTTCGCGCAGGCCGATGCAGCCAATCCCAGCCCCACTCCGCTCTTTCGAGCCGATATGCACTTGCGTCAGGGCGAACTCGACTTTGCGCAAGGCCGCTGGGATGACGCCCGCGCGCACTATGCCGATGCCGCAAAGGCGCTGCCCGGATATTGGCGCGCTGACATGCGCGTTGCCCAGATGATGGCGCTCAATGGCAAGGTTCCCGAGGCGCTGGCCCGATTCGAGGCGATTGCAGATCGTTATGGCGAGCCCGATGCGATGTATGTTGCCGCCGGTCTCAACCGCGATCTTGGTAACAAAGACCGATCGCAGATGTGGATCGACCGCGCCGGAACCGAGTGGAAAAGGCGGCTCGCCTTGCTTCCTGAAGCCGCGTGGGGCCATGCGCTTGAGCATGAACTGGCGTGGGGCGAACCCAAGCGGGCGCTCGCGCTTGCAGGCCGCAACGTCAAGAACCGCCCCGATGCGATGGCTACGCTGCTGCTCGCCGAAGCATGGCTGGCGAACGAACGACCCGACTATGCGCTGGCGCTCTGCCAGCGCGTCGAGGCGAAGGGCTGGGTAATCGCCGATCAGTGGACGATCCGCGCCGTCGCGCTCGATGCGCTTGGTCGCAAGGATGAAGCGAAAGCTGCGCGCGCCAAAGCCGAAGCCATCAATCCGCGCGAAAACGCTTCAAATCCTTCACTTGCCTGGTTCCACAGCTAGCGATCGTATTCGCGCTTGGATTTTGAATGCAAAGTTCTACATGTGCTTGTCTGACACCCTGGCAGCGCGCTGCGGCTTAGCCGTGACAGCCGCATTTTGGTCAGCGGGGGATCGCGGTTCGCGCGTGACCCGGCAGAACAAACTCGACGTCGGAATCCTCTGTGATCAAAAATATTCTCGTTGCTGCGAAGGTCTTCGCGTTTCTCAATCTCATGTTTGTGCCATCGATCGCTGTTCTCCTTGCGGTGGCTTTTACTGGTGCCGGGCCATGGTGGTTCGCCTTCCTGGGGCTTCCCGCTCTTCTGACGAACTTTTTTGTCGTGAGCGCTGCGCCAATCAGAGCGCGCATCTGGAACAAGGCCGCCGCGATCGCTGGCCACAGCGCCCGGACTTTACCCAAAGGATAACATCATGCAGATCCAGGACCGGCCCGAATTCCGCAGCAAAACGGCAGTGATGACATTCAGTCCCGGCGATCTTGTGATCGATGCCGTCCGCGCGATGAGCGAGCGCAATTATGGTGCAGTCGTCATTGTCGATGCGGACAGGCGCCCGATAGGCATCGTCAGCGAACGTGATTTCATGCGGCGCCTGCTCAATCGCGCGCTCGATCCGAATGCGACGCGGCTCGAAGAGATCATGACGCGTGAATTAAAAGTGGCGCGAAAAGATGACGAGCTGCTTGGCTGGCTCCAGCAAATGTCGAACGAAAGGTTTCGGCATTTGCCCATCGTCGATGATGACGGCCGGCTGATCAATATCATGAGCCAAGGCGATTTTGTCAGCTATACCTGGCCGCAGCTGCTCAGCCGGGTCAGCGAGCAGG
>JANPIQ010000210.1:0-12593 GCA_031425075.1 Sphingomonadales bacterium | reverse complement strand
CATCGCTATCGGGCTGGATGGCGGCTGCCGGGACCAAGTCCGCGCCGGTGGCGATCACCCCCGAAACGCGCTTCAACATCATTTATTCGAGCGGAACCACGGGCACGCCCAAGGGCATCGTTCACGATCACAAGATGCGTTGGCAGCATATCCAGCGCGGTGCGCCTGCCTACGGCCCCAAGGCAGTCACGATCCTGTCGACACCGCTTTATTCGAATACCACGATGGCGAGCTTCCTGCCGACGCTTGGCACCGGCGGCACGGTCGTGCTGATGAAGAAGTTCGACGTTGCAGGCTTCCTTGCGCTGGCGGAAAGCGAACGCGCGACCAACTGTATGCTCGTGCCCGTCCAGTATCGCCGGATCATGGCGCATCCCGATTTCGAAAGCTATGATCTGTCGCGTTTCGTGATGAAATACTGCACCAGCGCGCCTTTTGCCGCCGAGCTCAAAGCCGATGTCGTCAAACGCTGGCCCGGCGGGCTTGTCGAGATTTACGGGATGACCGAAGGCGGCTGTGCGTTTCTTCTGGAAGCGCATCGCTATCCCGACAAGCTCCATACCGTGGGCCAGCCCGCGCCCGGGCATGAAGCCAAGGTGATCGACGAAGAGGGGAATGAATTGCCGCAGGGTTCGGTCGGCGAGATCGTCGGGCGATCGCCGGCGATGATGCGCGGCTATAACAACCGGCAGGACGCCACCGACGCGATGAAGTGGCACGATGCAGAAGGCGGCATGTGGTATCGGCATGGCGATATCGGGCGGATCGACGAGGACGGGTTCCTGACGCTGATGGACCGCGCCAAGGACATGATTATTTCGGGCGGATTCAATATCTACCCCAGCGATCTGGAAGGTGTGCTATTAGAACACCCGGCTGTTGTCGAAGCTGCGGTGATCGGCGCGCCAAGCGACGATTGGGGCGAAACGCCGGTGGGAATTGTCGTATTGCGCGCAGGCATCGATCCGGACGCCGAAATCGCGTCCATATTGGCAACGGCCAACGCCAAACTGGGCAAAACGCAGCGGCTCAACCGCCTGGTGGCCGTCGATGAACTCCCACGCAGCCCGATCGGCAAAGTGTTGAAACGTGAACTGCGCGACAGACTTTAGAGCACGCCTGCCGCAACGGCTTGGTAAGCATTGACGATTACCGCATATCGTCAGGGATACAAAGACCAGGACAGGGCGCGCAATTGGGCAAGCAGGGGCACATCTGGAATCGTCGTTTTTGGGTGTGGATCAATACACCCGAAATGCACGAGGGCTGGTTTGTCCAGAAACAGCTTCGGGCCTATCATGGCGGTTCATACGCCAACAGTTGCGGCAGCGCCTTCTTCATCCTGCTGATGGCATGTGTCTGCGTTGGGCAGGGGCTCGATTGGCCCGCCGCGGTCGGATTGCTGGCCTTTGCTATCAGCGCTGTTGCGCGACATTTGCGTAGCCTGCGCCATGATCGCGACGGCGGCGAACACGACGTAGCAGCCGAATTGCGATGGATTGTAAGTCATTCGGCGGTTGCAGGCGTTGCCGTGGCGATCGCGTCGATGAGCGCGCTGATCGAGCCGCTTGGCGACATGCCCGGCATCGCAGCACTTGTCATTGTGGCGATCATGCTCAGCGGCAGCTGGTCGATCGATGTGATCCCGCGTGCCGCGCTTGCGCTGCTGCTATCGGTTTCGGCGGGCAGCATTGCAGCGTTTCTCTTACTTGGCACAACCGAAGCGATTGCCGCTGCGGCAATCGTCGCTGCATTTACCATCTTGTTCGTTGCCCACTGCATGTTCTCGTTCAACAGCTTCGCCGTCCGTCTGCTTCGTGCGCGCGAACTCGCCGGCGCAGCAGATACCGTGCAACTGCTGCTCAACGATTTTGAAGAACATGGTGCGGACTGGCTTTGGGAGACAGGATCGCAGGGGCACATTACGTCCCCTTCGGCGCGGTTTGCCGAGGTCGCCGGGCAATCGGCCGGCGCTTTGTCGCAGGTCAGGTTCATCGATCTGTTCGACCCGGGCCATGAGCGTGCGATCCTGGAACGGCTTTTTGCCAACCGGCAGCCTTTTCGGGATGTCGTGGCACGGCGGACACGCGACGGCGAAGAGCATTGGTGGTCGGTAACCGGCCGGCCGACGCTGAATGATGCAGGCGCGGCCACAGGCATGCGCGGCGTCGCCACCGATGTGAGCGCGGCCAAGCGCGCCGAAGCTAAAATCGCCTATATGGCGCATTATGACGGGCTTACCGATCTGCCGAACCGCCGTCTGTTTCACGACACGCTCGCCCGCGCGCTCTCGCGTCGCCGCGAAGAGGCACTGGCTGTATTCTATCTCGATATCGACCATTTCAAGACGATCAATGATTCGCTTGGCCACACGATCGGCGATGAGGTGCTGAAAGTGGCCGCGCAGCGGATCGAATCGTGCCTAGGCCCGCAGGATATGGTTGCGCGGCTGGGCGGTGATGAATTTGCCGTCCTCATGGCAAATGCGCGCAGTCAGGCCGACGTTTGGCGCGTGGCAAACGCCATTGTCGCAGCAATAGGCGAGGCAATGTTCATTGAACGTCACGAAATTCTTGCAGGCCTGAGTATCGGGATGGCCTTCGCCCCCGACCATGGCAATAACGCCGACACGCTGATCAAGAATGCCGATCTGGCGCTATATCATGCCAAACAGAACGGGCGCGGGCGCGCGGCGATGTTTGAAATCGACATGCATGAGGCCTTGCAGGCGCGGCGCATGATCGAGATGGACCTGCGCGCAGCGCTCGGGCGCGATCAGCTCGAACTCTATTATCAACCGCTTATCAATCTTCAAAGCGGAGATATTACCAGCTATGAGGCGCTATTGCGGTGGAACCATCCTGCCCAAGGCCTGATCATGCCTGCAATTTTCATTCCGATCGCCGAGGAAACCGGCCATATTGTCCAGCTCGGCGAGTGGGTGATCCGCACCGCGCTGCTCGAGGTTGCGCGCTGGCCCGCGCATATCAGCGTTTCTGTCAACCTGTCGCCAGTGCAGATGCGCAGCACCAACCTGGTGCCGACAATCGTTAATGCGCTTGCCGCAAGCGGCGTCGATGCCGGCCGTCTCGAGCTTGAAATCACCGAAACGGTGCTGATGCACGATACCGAGGCCAATCTGGCCGTACTTCACCAGCTGCGCGCGCTCGGTGTGCGGATCGCACTCGATGATTTTGGCACAGGATATTCATCGCTGAACTATCTGCGCAGCTTTCCTTTCGACAAGATCAAGATCGACCGCTGCTTTGTCGATGAGGTCGATAGCTGCGAAGACAGTCGGGCGATCGTTCGCGCTGTGACAAGCCTTGCCGCTAACCTTGGAATGGTCACAACGGCCGAAGGTGTCGAGCGCGAAGATCAACTCGCTGAATTGCGCCGCGAAGGCTGCACCGAAGTCCAGGGCTATCTGCTCAGCCGCCCGATGCCGGTCGATCAGATTGCGGGGCGGGCCGCTGTCGGCGCCCCGGCGGCCTGCCCCGTAGTCCAGATCGAGGCTGGCCATCCGGCAGAAACCGGCCACCGTCGAAGGGCCAATCGCCGCAAGGCTGCTTGACGCCCACGTAAAGCGCTTCCAAGGTTGCCCAAGATTACCAGTACTGGGAGAGAATGATGTCCGATACCGCAGCTGCGCCCGAAGTCCTTACCGAAGTGCGCGATGGCGTTCTCATCATCACGTTGAACCGGCCTGAAGCAAAAAATGCGGCAAACAGGGCGCTGGCCGAAGGCGTGGCGGCTGCGCTCGACCGGCTTGACGGTGAAGACGATCTGCGCGTCGGGATCATCACCGGTGCGGGCGGAACATTTTGTTCGGGTATGGATCTTAAGGGGTTTCTCCGCGGTGAACTGCCGTCTGTGAAGGGGCGCGGATTTGCAGGGTTGACCGAAGCACCGCCCAAAAAGCCGCTGATCGCTGCCGTCGATGGCTATGCGCTGGCAGGCGGGTTCGAAGTGGCAATAGCGTGCGACCTGATCGTGGCGAACGCCAATGCGAAGTTCGGCATTCCCGAAGCCAAGCGCGGGCTTGCCGCAGCAGCAGGCGGGCTGGTGCGGTTGCCGCGCCAGATCGGCACCAGACTGGCAATGGAACTTGCCCTTACCGGCGATTTCGTGACCGCGCAGCGTGCGTACGAAATGGGGCTCATCAACCGCGTAACCGATGGCCCGGCGCTCGATGCCGCGATTGAACTGGCTGCAGCGATCACGGCCAACGGACCGCTTGCCGTTGCAAAGTCAAAGCAGGTGATTGTCGAGTCGCGCGACTGGAACGATGCCGATATGTGGACAAAACAGGGAGAAACGCTCGGCAATCTGTTCATGAGCGAAGATGCGCGCGAAGGAGCAACCGCATTTGCCGAAAAGCGCAAGCCCAATTGGAAGGGCCGCTGACAGCGAAAATGCCGCTAACGGCCTACTGAGGGTTAAGTGCCGTTAGGATAGTCGGATTTCTGCCGAAGTTGCCTTCGTAGCGATTGCGATCTTGGGGACTTCGTGCATTGTGCGGCAATGCCAGGGGACGGGAAAAAAAAGATCGCAGTGCTTGGCGGCGGGATCGGCGCCTTGTCGGCGGTATTCCACCTGACCGAAGAACCCGGCTGGGCAGACCACTATGACATCACCGTCTATCAGCCCGGCTGGCGATTGGGCGGGAAATGCGCATCGGGTCGCGACATGCGCCCCGGCTACGGCAACCGGATATACGAACACGGGCTGCATCTGTTTGCAGGCTTTTATCACCACGCCTTTGATCTGATGACGCGCGCCTATACAGCGCTCGATCGGCCGCAGGGTCACCCCAACCGCACTGTTTGGGACGCGTTCACAGGACTTGACGAAGTGACGCTTCTCGAGGCGCACAAGGCCGCAGACGGCAGCGTGTCGTATGAACCCTGGTATATCAATCTTGAACCCAATGATCTGAAACCCGGAGAGGCGACATCGTCTCCCACGATCGCGCAGCTGCTCCTCGAAATGGTCGGGCAGCTGATCAAATATCAGCCTCCCAACGGGCTGTTTTCGGGGCCAAAACAGCCGTTTGTGCGCCATGACGATGATATCGAGGTGCTGCCGCCCGAGCGCGAGGCGCAGTCGCCGCTCGAAGAGGCTTTCGATCTGGTCAAAGGCTGGATCGACCGGATCGAACGCAAGGCGATCGAGGAAGTGGCAGAAATCGGTGCCGAAATCCTGATGCGCACCGTGGTCAAGCGGATCGAGGATCATCTGCGCGCGGTTGGCGCGAGCGACCCCACCCCGGGCGGGTCGCAGATGGTGTTCAATTTCCTTAACATCGCGTTTCTGGTGCAGACGATCGTGCAGGGCGTACTCGCCGACGATGTTCTGTTGAAGGGGTGGGATTCGATCGACGATGAGGAATTGAGCGCATGGCTGTATCGTCACGCCGTGACAGTCTCACGCGATTTCAAGCACGATAACGATCCTTACGCACGTGCGCAGGCGCTGATCGATTGGTCTCCGATCCGCGCGATTTACGATTATGTCTTCGGATATCGTAACGGCGATCCCAACCAGCGCGCCGTCGCGGCGGGCACCGGGATGCGCGGGCTGCTCAAACTTGCGCTCAATTACCGAGGGCATTTCTTTTACATGATGCGCGGCGGGATGGGCGATGTCGTGATCGCGCCGCTTTATCTTGTGCTCAAACAGCGCGGGGTGAGGTTCAACTTCTTCCACCGCGTCACTGCCTTGCGCCCGACTGCCGACCGCATGATGATCGACCGGATCGAAATCCTCGAACAGGCGAAGATCAAATCGGGAGATTACAACCCGCTGATCGATGCGCCGGTCGAAGGCTGGGATCAGGGCATCGAGGCGTGGCCGGCCGAGCCGCTGTGGAACCAGCTGGTCGATGGCGATGCGTTGCGCGGCACCGACTTCGAATATGCCCGCGAACCCGTGCCGCCTGCGCCCAACACGATGCTGGTGCGCGGAGTCGATTTCGATGAGGTGGTGCTGGGCATTCCGATCGGCGCTCTGCACAGCCTTTGTGCCGATCTGGCGGAGCAGCGCAACCGCTGGAAATCGATGCTCGCCAAGATCGAGACCTGCCCGACACTGGCACTCCAGCTTTGGTTCCGGCGCACCACCGATGATCTGGGCGCAGTGGCCGGCCGGACGATGACGGCGATGCCGCAACCCTTCAGCACCTGGTGCGACGTGACGCATGTGCTGACGCGCGAACAGTGGCGAGGCGATCAGCGGCCCTTGTCGGTCGCCTATTTCTGCGGACAGATTCCACCCGAGATCGTACGCGACGATACCGCGCGCGCCGAAGTCGGACGGGCGGCGCAATCCTATCTTCAGGCGCATGGTGCGACATTCTGGCCGCGCGCGATGCCGACTGGCGCCGATCATGGTCTCGATCCCGATCTGCTGTTCGATCCCGAACATCGCGCAGGGGCTGCGCGGTTCGAAGGCCAGTATTGGCGCGCCAATATCGATCCGTCCGAACTCTATGTCCTGTCGGTGCCGGGCAGCACGCAGGCCCGGTTGCGTGCCGACCAGTCAGGATATGACAATCTGTTCCTGTGCGGAGACTGGACCCGCAACGGCCTCAATGCAGGCGCTGCCGAAGCCGCCGCGATGAGCGGGTTGCAATGCGCCAACGCGATGCGCGGGCTGCACGGGCCGGTTTTGGGCGAATTCGATTAGGCTATGGTCGTGGTCGCGGATCCGATCATCGCGTCACGCGATCCGCTGGCGTTGCTTGCAGAGGCTGGGCGAAGAGAAGGATTGCCACGACATCTGATCCTTGAGGGCACTGTGCTTGTTGCCGATGTGTCCGGGTTTACCGCGTTGACGACGTCGCTTGAGGCACGGCATGGCGCGCGCAGCGCCGATCTGCTGGCGGTAATCATGGATCGGCTACTGGGTGCTTTGGGTGCCATTGCAGAAAGCCAGGGCGGGCGCGTGCTCGATACGATTGGCGATGCAATCCATATCCTATGGGCCACAGATGACGATACCAACATTGCCGATGCCGAGCGCCGGGCAGCAGAGGCGGCCATTGCAATGCTTGAGGCGGCAGCGTCGGCAGGCGATGGCGAACATGAAACCCCGGTGCGCATCGGGATCGCCAGCGGTCGCATCGAATTGGCGATGATTGGCGGTCATGCGGGGCGCTGGGATATGCTTGCGCTGGGCCCGGCGCTCCGGTCTGCAATCGCCGCCTGCAACAATGCCCCGCGCTCGAGCTGCCTGATGATATCGCAGATTTCGTCCAAGCTGCTACCGGGGACCGTCGAGGCTGGAAAGGGCGGCTGGGTGCTTCGCCACGATGGCACGCGGAGCGGCGCACCATTGCGAGACGCGGTTGAAGCGCTGGCATGGGATGCTGAATTGCGATTGGTGACGGTAATGTTCTGCCGTTTGGTCGATGCAGGACAGATGGCCAGCGTCGATATCGGCTTTGTTGGTGATTTGACACGGATCGCGCAGGCCGTTGTTGCGCAACACGGCGGCATGATCGATCGTGTTCATGGCGATGAAAAGGGCATCTCGGTGGTGGCTGCATTCGGGATGCAGCGAGGAGCGGCGACCGGCATAGCATTGGATGGTGTCACAGGCGGCGGATCGCCGCTGCATGCGGCACTGGCCGGGTTCGATCTGCGCCGTGAGCTGGTGGAACGAAACGTAGTTCCCGCTATCGGGATTGCGACAGGAAAGGTGCGCGTCGGCGTTGGCGATACCGCCAATGGCAGTGGCTATACCATGTATGGCGCCGCGATGAACCTTGCCGCGCGTTTCATGCAGGCGGCGCGTGATGAAATCCTGTGCGATGCGGCAACTCGCGCCGAAACACTGGTCGATCTTGAATTTACTGATGGCGGGACGCGTGCGCTCAAGGGCATTGATCGCGGCGGCCAGATTTTCGTCATCAAGGGCGTCCGCCACGACCGCAGCACCGGCGTGGGCATGGATGGCAGCGTTCTTGCCGGCCGCCATGCCGAACGGGCGGTCTTGCTCGGCTTTTTGAGCGCGTCTGGGCCCGCCGCGCCATCGACGCTAATTCTCGAAGGGGCGCATGGATCGGGCAAATCACGGCTGTCGGCATTTGCAGCCGATGCAGCGGCGCGCCATGGTTTTGTTCCGCTGATCTTGCGCGCCGGGCTGCTTGGGCAAAGCACGCCGCTATTTGCATGGCGCGAACCGCTTGCCGGGCTGCTGCATGCGCGCGCCGATGCGCGGGGATTGGCTGTGGCGCAGACGCTCGAAGAACTGGTGGAGCACACGGGCGGCAGCGCCACTGATACGGCCATAGTGGCAACGCTGTTCGGGATCGACGCACCCGCAAGCGGAGATGCCGACACCGATCCTGCGACCGCGCGGCGGTTGCGCGCCGCGGTGGTTGCAGCGTTAATCGGGGATCGCGCGCACCTAGTGGTGTTCGAAGATGCGCACTGGCTTGACGACACCTCGTTGATGCTCGCGCGCGATCTTAAAAAGGTGGCAAGCCAGCACCGGTTTCTTTTTGCAGCGCACGCACCTGCGCCTGAGCGGCTGGCGCGCGGCCATGGCGAACCACGGCGGCTCAGCATCGGTGCATTGCGGCGCGACGAGACTGCGGAACTGGCCGCCAGCCTGTTGGGGCCATTCGATCCCAAGCATCCGTTTGTCGACTGGTTGCAGGCGCGCAGCGCAGGCAATCCGATGTTCGCGCGCTCGCTGATCGCGCTGCTGCCGCCCGATATTGCCGAGACCGCGCTCAAGACCCCCGGTGCTTGGCGCAAAGCAAAGGCCGCGCTTGAACGCGGCGATATGCCCGCAACGATCGAAGGCGCCATCCTGGCGCGATTCGGCAATCTGCCGCCAACGCAATTGGGGCTGCTGAAGGCCGCAAGCGTGATCGGCGACGCGTTCGATATTGCCGCGTTGACCGCGCTTGGCACCCCGTCTTCGGACAGTCAGATGGCCAGCGATCTTGCAGCATTGACGGGCATTGGCATTTTGATCGCAGCCGCCAGCGAATGGCGCTTTGCCGATGAATTGACGCGGTCGGTGGTCTATGATTCGTTGCCCCGTCAGCTGCAACGCGAATTGCATCGCCGTGCTGCTGCGCATGCTGTCACGCTGGCAACGAGCGATCCGGCGCAAATCGCGCACCATTGGCTCGAGGCCGAATTGCCCGAACGCGCGTTCACGCCGTTGCGCAAGGCGGGGCTTCAGGCCAAGCGGGCGGGCGCCTATGGCGCAGCGGTTTCGCTGTGGAAAACCGCGCTTGATCTGCTCGACAGCGGCAAATTGGGGCCGGAACGCACCGGAAAGCTGCGCCGCGCGACGCTCCATCGCGATCTGGCGTTTGCGTCATGGCGGCTGGGGGAACCTGCGCAGACGATTGACCATTGCTATGCCAGTCTTGACGGGATGTGGGCAGGCGCGCCGTCATCGCCTGCCGGGTGGGCCTTCATGCTGGCGCGCCAGTCGGCCGGATTGGCGTGGCAGGTGGTCCGTCCGAACGTGGCGCAGCGCACACGCACACGCAAAGAGCGTGCGCGTGACTGGCTGCGGCTCAACAATGGCGTCCGGTTGATCGAGGCCTTTTATTTTTCGCAAGGCGCGCTGCCCGCCGCGGCGATCGCGGTTTATGGCGCGCGGATTGCCGAACGCACGGGCGAACTTGCTTATGGCGCGCGGCCTTATGGCTTTCTGGGCTATCTTGCCGGATCGCGCGGCTGGCACCGGATCGCACAATTCTGCTTTTCCCGTCCGCGCAAGGATTGCCTCGACAAGCGCGACTGGCCGAGCCTTGCACAAAGCCTGCATGGCGAGACGATGTATTTGCTGACGCAGGGGCGCTGGGCCAATGCGATCGACCGCGCACGGTTCGGGCGGACCTTGGCGCGCAAGATCAACAAAAGCGCCGATACCGGATCGATCACGACGATGATCGGACTTGCGCATTTGATGGCAGGCGATTTTGCCGCGATGCGGAGTACGTTCGAACAGGTCGAAGCGATCGCCTATGCCAAAGCCAACGACCATTATTTGCTGTTTGCGCGCGAAGCGATCGGCCAGATCGAGCTCGTCGCGGGATCGCTGCAAAAGGCCGAATCGCTTCTGGTGCAAGCCGCAAGCCTGGCCAAAACGGTACGCGATCTCCAATCGGCGCTGATCGCCGAGGGGCTGCTCGCTTATGCGCTGGTCCGTCTCGGGCGGCTTGACGATGCACAAGCCATGATGCCTGCGGTTTTGTTACGCGCCGAAACGACACCGATGGTCAATTTCGGCACCTGGTATGGCTTTGGCGCTGTCGCCGAGGCTGCAACCGGCATCTATGCAGCGTTGGGTTCAGGGGAGAACAGCGCCAACCGCACCAACGCGATGCGTGCGGTGTCGGCGCTGTCGCGGTTTGCCCGCAGCTATACCGTTGCCAGTCCGCGTGCGCGGCTGATCAACGGTCAGCTTTATGCGCTTGGCGGCGATCATTCTGCGGCGGTCAAATGCTGGGAACGCGGCTTGCGCGCTGCCGAAGCGATCGGCATGCGGCACGATCTGGCGCGGTTGCATCAGGCCCTATCGCGCGCGCCTGGAATGGGCGACGATGCAGTAAGACTGCATGGTGAACAGGCGGCGGCGTTCACAGCGTTGTGCGGGGTGAAAGACTTGCCACCGCTTCCGACACGTTTCGCGCCGAAATCGTAAACAGGAGGAAACCGGATGCCGCTGCCGAAATATGTATCGACAGGGGACCGTATCGTCGGGTTCGGTCCGTATCTGCAACAAGGCACGATTCTCCACAACTGGTGTGTCGATGGTCAAAAGGACCGCATTCAGGCCAAGCTCGACACGATGTTTGCAGAGCCTTCGGGCGGAGAGGTGCGCTACACCCCGCTGACATCGAAACTGTTCCTGTCGGTCGCCGAAATCGCCCGCATCGTGCCGCAAAATCCGATCGATCTGGCGCGCGGCGGGGTGCCTGAAATCGATGTGACGATCTGGTCTGTCGCGCACCGTGAAGGCGGCGGATTGCTCGATATGAAATGGATTCCGCTGTGGCTCGGCGTCGATAATGACTGGGCGATGGCCACGGGGCGTGAGGTGTATGGCTTTCCCAAGGAAATCTGCACGTTCGATTTCGATCCGCAACTGCCCGATCCTGCCGATCCGCGCAGCTTCATGACAAACGCGTTCGCCATTCCCCATTATTCGCAAGCCGCCACGCCGGCATGGCTGCCGCTGTTCGACATCAAGCCGATCACGGGAGAGGATTTTACGCCACCTGAAAGCAGTTTCTGGGACAAGGTCGAAGGCTTTGCCGAGACGGTCGTCGAACGCGTCGGCGAACACATCATCGACGGCGCACTCAAGATCGCATCCGAACAGGCCATCGCCCGCGCGATCAAGGGAGAGGCGGTCGTGCTGCCGTTTCTGAAGCAATTCCCCGATGCCGCCGATCCGACGCGCGCCTGTTATCAGGCGATTATCGAGGCCGGAACGACAATCAACACCTTCCGCAAGGGCGGAATGACCAACACCGACTATGAAATAACCGTCCATAGTTACGACACGCACCCGTTCGCCGCCGAGCTGGGGATTGCAGCAGGGCCACAGAATGTAGGGCCTGCGGTCTGGGTCGATTTTGATTTCACGATGGATCTGGGCCATGAGGTCTGGCGCGCGGATACGGGGCGCTGATCGATGGCAGGATTATATTTTGAAGAGTTCATCGTGGGCCAGAAATTCGTCCACGAAATCCGCCGCACCGTCACCGAGATGGACAATGTGCTGTTTTCGTCGATGACGTATAACCCCGCGCCGATCCACATCGATCACGCCTATGCTGCGACAACCGAGTTCGGAAAGCCGCTGGTCAATTCGCTGTTCACGCTTGGCCTCGTCATCGGGCTGTCGGTTCAGGATACCACCTTTGGCACGACGATCGGCAATCTTGGGATGGCCGACACGGTGTTCCCCAAGCCGGTCTTTGCAGGCGACACGATCCGCGCTGAAACCGAAGTCAAGGCAATCCGCGAAAGCGCGTCGCGCCCGACGCAGGGCATCGTGACGTTCGAACACACCGGCCTCAACCAGCGTGACGAAGTCATCTGCCGGACGGTGCGGAGTGCCTTGATGATGAAACGGCCATGAGGCTCCGGTCGCTGCTGTTCGTGCCGGGCGATTCGGCGCGCAAGTTCCAAAAGGCGCGCGGGACAGGCGCCGATGCACTGATCCTCGATCTTGAGGATTCGGTTGCGCTCGGCGCAAAGGATGACGCGCGCGCGCATGTCGCGTCGCTGATCGATACCGATCCGCGCGATTGGGCGCTGTTCGTCCGGCCCAATCCCGCCGATACAGGGCTGCTCGACGCTGATCTCGATGCTGTGGTGCGCCCGGGGCTCGATGCGTTGCTGATCCCCAAGGCCGAAGGGGCCGACGATGTTGCCGCAATCGGCGCGAAACTCGATGCGTTGGAGGCGGCGCGCGGCATGGCGCAGTGATCGGTCAAGATCGCCGTTGTCGCAACAGAAACGCCGCGCGCGGTGTTCGGGCTGGCGAGTTATACGCCGCCGCATCCGCGGCTGATCGCGCTAACCTGGGGTGCAGAGGATCTGGCTGCG
>JANPIQ010000209.1:0-3637 GCA_031425075.1 Sphingomonadales bacterium | reverse complement strand
CCGATCTTGTAATATTGTTCGACCATCCGTGCCTGGTTCATGCCGGCGTAGCGGATCGCAAACGCGCCATTGTCATTCTTGATGACGGGTCCATGAACCGAGCGATACAGCGTGCGCGGGATCGGCAAGGTAAACGGGCCGAACCTGACCGGCAACCAGACGCGGCGATGTTCGAGGTCGCGCCACTGCCCGTCAAAACGGTAGCGATCGCCGCTGTCATCGAGTTCGAGTTTGTAAACATCGATCAGATCGGGGCGGTTAACGGTGTTGGTCCAGCCAAGATTGGCGTTGTGACCGAGCAGCACGAACGGGCTGCCGGGAAACAGCGCGCCTGCCATGTTCAGACCTTCACCCGAATGCACCACGGCTTCATACCAGGCGACATTGCCTTCATAAGGCTGGTGCGAATTCGAGATCAGCCAGGTCTGTCCATCGGCCATCCGCCTTGGCGCGACGGCAAAGGCGTTAGACCCATTGAGTTCGGGCGCGCGGCCCAGCGGCGTCATCGGATCGGGATTTTCGGGCCGCAGCGGCTTGTTCTGCGTCAGATCGCCAAGGACATTGTCGACGCCGAAGAAAAAGGGTGAGCGCAGGACAAAGCCGGTGGCAACGTCTTCTCCCGTGACCGGAAACAGGCTGGCAAGCCGGACCTCGTCGGGATGGCGCGCGGCATAAAGATTGACGCCGCGAGCATAGGCTTCGAGCATCGCCTTCGTCGCCGGATCAAGGCCGGGCCATTCGCGCGCCGCGGTTTCACGCGCCTGCACCAAATGCAGCGCGAAATCGACCGGTGCGCCGTCCTGCCCCTTTAAGGCACCATAGCGCCCCCGCGTCATCGCGAGCACTTCTTCGATGGTGACGAAATCATCTTCGGCATGTGCATAAGCGAGCCCGAACGCGGTATCGGCATCGGTCGTGCCGAAAACATGCGGCACGCCGAAGCTGTCGCGGACGATACGGGCATCGTGCTTGACAGGTACAGGCACGGCGTAGCGCGTTGCCGCCATGGGTTCCCAGATCGCCAATCCCACAAGCACAGCCAGCACCAGTGCTGCTGCGACCTTTACCGCTGTTCGCATCCTGGAAGTCTCCCCTTCGTGCCGACAATTGCAGCCCGCGCCGGAAAAGCAAGCAATTGGCTTGCCTTGATTGTGTCACGTTATAAATGAGCTCCCCGCGTTTCTGGAGATGTTGTCACATGCGTGCTGCCTTTTTGTCCGTCTTTGCCGCCTTGGCTTCGTTTTCCTCCCCCGTTCTGGCGCAGGGGCTCCCCACGGGTTCGGGCATCGCTGCTGCAACAGTTGGCAATAGCGAAACGCGCCCGATCCGCTTCGCCACGACTGCTGGCCCGGGCGGAGCGCTGGCGGTGATCATGAACAGCGCTACGCTGCCAGCAGGTGCCGTCGACGCATCGGTGCGCGCCAGCATCGAAACTGCGATCGCTGCTGCCAAATTCGAAGGCAAGGCGGGGTCGACGCTCTCGCTGCGCGGCATTGGACCTTATGCGCGGATCATTCTCGTCGGCACCGGCACCGAAGGCAGCATGGCCGAGCGGATGCGCACTGCCGGGGGCAAGGCTGCGCAGGAACTTAAAGACGAAGCGCAGGCGGTGGCGATCATGGGGGCTGTCACTGTTGACGATGCAGCCGCCATTGCGCTGGGTGCAGCACTCGGTCAGTACCGTTTCGATCGCTACAAGACGGTGGGCAAGATAGTGCCGCCAGTGCGGCCCATCACGATCGTGACAGCCGACGCCAATGCGGCCGAGGCGCAATGGCGCAACCGCTTAGCACCGCTGGCCGAAGGCGTGGCGCTGTCTCGCGATCTTTCTACCGAACCGGCAAGCGTGATTTATCCCGAAAGCTTTGTCGCGCGGGTCCGCTCTGCTTTCGGCAGCACGCCCAATGTTCGCATCGAAGTGCTCGACGAAGCCGCAATGGGCCGCCTCAACATGGGCTCGATTGTCGGTGTCGGCCAGGGAAGCCCGCGCGGATCGCGGCTGATGCTGGTCGAATATCGCGGCGGCGGCACCGAAGCGCCGCTCGCCTTTGCGGGGAAGGGTATCACCTTCGATTCAGGCGGCATCTCGCTCAAGCCCGGCACCGGCATGTGGCAGATGAAGGCCGATATGACAGGCGCTGCCTCGGTGATGGGCGCGGTGTTGAGCCTCGCCAAATCGCGTGCGCCGGTGAATGTCATCGGCGTTGCGGCCCTTGCCGAGAACATGCCCGACGCCACAGCGCAACGCCCCGGCGATGTGGTCCGCACGATGAGCGGCAAGACAATCGAAATCCTCAACACCGATGCCGAAGGCCGACTCGTCCTTGCTGATGCCAATGAATATGTGATCGCGACCAGAAAGCCCCGCGGTTTGATCAACATCGCGACGCTGACGGGCTCGGTTGTTGGCGCGCTGAGCGACGAATATGCGGGCCTGTTCGGTCGTGACGAAAACCTTGTCGCCGCATTGTCGAAGGCGGGTGAGACCACTGGCGAGTATCTGTGGCGGCTGCCGCTCCACAAAAATTATGCCGAGGACATGAAATCGGACATCGCCGACATCAAGAATGTCGTCGAAGGCGGCGGGCCGGGTGCTGGCCTCGGCGCGCACTTCATCGGCTTTTTCGTCGATGAGAAAACGCCTTGGGCACACCTCGATATCGCGGGCGTGATGTGGGAAGACAAAGGCGATCCGATCACCCCCAAGGGCGCGACCGGGTTCGGCGTACGATTGCTCGATGAGGTGGCGCGAAGTTTGAGATGAATCGGCTGGTGCTGCCCTTGTGTTGCTGAAATGCCACACCATATCGCGATGCGAAAGGGGACATCGTCCACATGAACCTCGAAAAATTCACAGAGCGCGCCAAGGGTTTCCTCCAATCTGCGCAAACCGTAGCGATCCGGATGAGCCATCAGCGGATATCGCCCGAGCATCTGCTCAAGGCGCTTCTCGAAGATCAGCAGGGCATGGCCTCGGGACTGATCAAGGCGGCGGGCGACGACGCGGGCGTGGCGCTGCGTGAAACCGATGCCGCGCTTGCCAAGATTCCGGCGGTGTCGGGCGGCGGCGCACAACAAACGCCAGGAATCGACAATGATCTTGTCCGCGTTCTAGACCAGGCCGAACAGGTCGCGGCCAAGGCTGGCGACAGCTATGTCACTGTCGAACGCATGCTGCTTGCGCTGACGCTCGCAACGACGACAGCGGCGGGCAAGGCGCTGGCTTCGGCGGGTCTTAAGGCTGAAGCATTAAATGCCGCGATCAATGATCTGCGCGGCGGGCGCACCGCTGATACTGCATCCGCCGAAGACCGGTATGACGCGCTCAAGAAGTTCGCTCGCGACCTGACCGAAGCGGCGCGCGCCGGCAAGCTTGATCCTGTAATCGGGCGTGATGAGGAAATTCGCCGGACGATCCAGATCCTCGCGCGGCGCACGAAGAACAACCCTGTGCTGATCGGCGAGCCCGGCGTTGGCAAGACCGCGATTGCGGAAGGGCTTGCGCTGCGCATCGCGAATGGCGACGTACCTGATACCCTGAAGAATCGCCGCCTGATGTCGCTTGACATGGGTGCGTTGATCGCCGGCGCCAAATATCGCGGCGAGTTCGAGGAACGGCTTAAGGGCGTGCTCGACG